>JBHHTO010000005.1:0-26428 GCA_046753425.1 Rhodothalassiaceae bacterium
TATCATGTGGACAGGGATTCGAATAGTTCGGGCTTGGTCCGCAATCGCCCGAGTAATTGCCTGCCGGATCCACCAGGTTGCATAAGTCGAGAATTTGTAGCCGCGACGGTACTCGAACTTGTCGACGGCCTTCATGAGCCCGATATTGCCCTCCTGAATGAGGTCGAGGAACTGCAGGCCACGATTGGTGTATTTCTTGGCGATCGAGATGACGAGGCGGAGATTGGCCTCGACCATCTCTTTCTTGGCGATGCGCGCTTCCTTTTCGCCCTTCTGCACGGTGGCGACGATGCGCCGGAATTCGCCGACCTGCAGCCCAGCTTCGGCGGCGATCTCTGCCACCTGGGCGCGGATATTCTCGATCGTCTCGGCCTCCGCTTCGGCGAAGCGGGCCCATTTCCTGTCCTTGTGGCGGACGCGATCGAGCCAGCCCTCCTCGAGCTCCTGGCCGAGATACTCGGCGAGGAAATCGGATCGCGGGATGCGGTAGCTCTCGGCCAGCCGCAGCACGCGTCCGCCCAGCGCGAGCAGACGCTTGTTCATCGAATAGAGCTGGTCGACCAGCTCCTCGATGCGGAAATTGTTGAAATGTACGGAGCGGACGAGGTCCACCAGCTCGGCACGCAGCCTGGCATATTTGCGCTCGCTTGCCGGGCTCGGCTTTTCCCCCGCTGCAGCGGCCGCGAGGCGCGCCTGCTGGAGCCGGGAAAGCTTCTTGTAGGTGGCCGTGATGGCAGCAAACTTCTCGAGCGCCTCGGGCTTGAGGTGCTCCTCCATCGCGGCGAGCGACATGTTCGCTTCATCGTCTTCATTGTCATCGTCGTCGTCACGGGGTCCGACGCGGGGGACCACGTCTTCGCCGTCCGCATCGCCGGCGTCTGCCGCCGCCGGTTCGGGCCTCGCGGTTTCGGCCTTGTGTTCCGACCGGCCGGCGTCGCTCGATGTCTCGTCGGGCGCCTCGGGCCCGCCGCCCATGGTGGCATCGAGATCGATGATGTCGCGCAGCAACATGCGGCCCTCATTGAGGGCTTCCGACCAGGAGACGAGCGCCTGGAAGGTGAGGGGGCATTCGCACAGCCCCTCGATCATCGTCGCCCGGCCCGCCTCGATGCGCTTGGCGATGGCAATCTCGCCTTCGCGCGAAAGGAGCTCCACCGAGCCCATCTCGCGAAGATACATGCGCACCGGGTCGTCGGTTCGGTCGATGTCCGACTTGACTTCGGAAACCTTGAACGTCTCCTCGCCGCTGTCTTCGCCCTCGTCGGCGCTCTCGGAACCGTCCCCGGAGGACTTGCCCTTTGCTTTCGCCTTGCCCGTGGTGGTCGGCTCCTTGTCCTCGCTCTCCTCGTCATGGTCATCGGTATCGACGACGTTGATGCCCATCTCCGAGAGCATGGACATCACGTCCTCGATCTTCTCCGAGGACATCTCCTCGCTGGGCAGCGCGCGATTGAGCTCTTCATAGGAGATGTAGCCGCGCTCTCGGGCGCGGGCGATCATCTTTTTCACCGACGCCTCCGACATGTCGAGGATGGGGCCGTCCCCGTCCTCTGGCGTCTCCGGTGCGTCGGCTGCTTTGGAGCTTGTGGCCATGCTTGTCATCTCTCTCGTTCAACTGCCGCCCGTCAGGACGGTACCTTTCGGCTGTCCGTGGCTGCCGGGACAACACGGGGCACCGGAGCAGCGATCACGGCGGTCATCGGGCTCATGCGGAATGGCCGGTCGCGTCTGCCGCATCCGCTTCCGTGCCTTCCGCGCGGTCGAACTCCCTTTTCAACTGGATCAGACGGCGCAATGCCTCGTCGTCCCGTGTGTCGCGATAGGCCGCCTCCGCCGCGGCGATGTCACGCTCGATGGCGAACCGGCGCAGACGGGCCATCACATGACGCCATCCGATCTCGGCTTCGTGCAACGCGGCCTCCGCCCGCGCGCTCGATGCAGCTTGCAGAATCGGAGCGCCTTCCAGCCGGGCCAGCATATCCTCGAATCCGTTCCTAGCCAAATGGGTGCGCAGGGCGTCGCGGTCAAGACCCTGTCCGGAACCGAGCGTGAGTAGGAGTTCCTGGCGCAGCTTGTCAAGCATCGGGTCGGTTATTTCGATGGCCGCCAGCTCCTCGAGCTGGGCCTCCGCGAGACCGGGATGGTTGACGGCGTGAAGCATCAGGAGCTGCTCGTGGAGATGGGTCGGGTCGCCCTCCGCCTGCCGCGCCAGGCGTGTGCCGCGCAGGCCCGGTGACGGGGCGCTCTCGAGACCGCGTGCCGGTCGTCCGCCCGGTGCCGTCACCTTGCGGCGACGATAGCGTGCGTAGAACCGGTCGCGAAATTCGCGTTCATAGAAATGCCGCACCTTTGGATCGCCGATGGTGGAGATACGGGCGAGCGCTCTTTTCTCTATGCCGGCCCGCCGCTCCGGCGTCGAATCGTCCTGTCCCTCGACCTCGAGCCGCCACAACATGTCGACGAGGGGCAGCGCGCGCGCAATCACGCGCTCGAGCGCCGGCCGTCCCTCGCGACGCACAAGGTCATCGGGATCGAGCCCTTCGGGCAGGAGCGCGAAGCGCAGCGATTGCCCCGGCCGCAGCAAGGGCAGCGCCCGTTCGCAGGCGCGAGCTGCCGCCTTGAACCCGGCAGCGTCGCCGTCAAAGCAGAGAACGGGCTCGGGGGCGAGACGCCACAGCTCGCCCAGTTGCTCGGCCGTGAGCGCCGTGCCGAGCGGTGCCACGGCATGGCGCAGCCCGGCCTCGGCGAGCGCGATGACGTCCATATAGCCCTCGACGAGAAGGACGGTTCCCGCCTCGAGCGCGGCACGTCGTGCGCCGGCGAGATTGTAGAGCAGGGTGCCCTTGCGAAAGAGCTCGGTCTCGGGGCTGTTGAGATATTTCGCCGGCACCTCGGGGTCGAGCGCACGCCCGCCGAAGGCGAGGACGCGTCCGCGACGGTCGGTGATGGGAAAGATGATGCGGTTGCGAAAATAGGCATAGAGCGAGCCGTCCTCGCGCTTGCGGGCAAGCCCGGCGGCGAGGAGTCCCGCCGCGTCGACACCCTGCACCCTCAGCGAGGATGCGAGCTCGTCAAGCGAGTCGGGTGCATAGCCGAGACGAAATTCCCGGATGATGCCGGGGCCAAGGCCGCGCTCCGCGAGATAGTCCCGTGCCGCCTTGCCGACGCTGCGGCCGAGTTGCGCCTGAAAATAGCGGGTTGCCGCTTCCATTGTATCGGCGAGACCTGCCCGCGCCACCTCACGGCGGCGCGCCTCGGGATCCGGTTTCGGCAGCGCCATTCCGGCGCGGCCTGCGAGCTCGGCGACCGCTTCGGGAAAGGAGAGATTCTCCGTCTCCATGAGCCAGGAGATTGCGTCGCCATGGGCGCCGCAGCCAAAGCAGTGATAAAAGCCCTTGTCCTCGACGACGTGAAAGGAGGGCGTCTTCTCGCGGTGAAATGGGCACAGGCCCTTGAGTTCCCTGCCGGCGCGCTGAAGCTTGACGCGCCGGGCGACGAGATCGCCGAGGGCGATGCGTTCGCGCAGGCTGTCGAGAAAGTGCGGCGAAAAGCTCATCGGTTCTCCAACCGGCTGCGCACGCCGAGCCCGATATCAGCGCGTGCCGCCGAGTCGCTCACGGATGCGGCGGCTGGCCTTGGAAAAGTCCATGCGCCCGGCATAGCGGGCCTTGAGATGCGCCATGCAGCGACCGATGTCGCGCAGGCTTTCGGCCTTGCATTCCGCGATCGCTTCGTCGCAGGCGACGTCGATCTCCGCGTCGGAAAGCTGGCGCGGGAGGAAGCTCTCGATAATGGCGATTTCCTCGCGCTCCTGTTCCGCAAGCTCGAGCCGTCCCCCTTCCTCATAGGCCTTGATGCTGTCCTGTCGCTGACGGATCATGCGGGCGAGGATCTCGGAGATGATGACATCGTCGTCGCGGCAGTCGGTCTCGGTGCGGCGTGCGATGTCGCGATCCTTGATCGCCGCGAGAATGAGCCGGATCGTCGAGATCCGGCGCTTGTCCTGCGCCTTCATCGCTTCCTTGAGTGCCTGGTTCAGTTTCTCACGCAAGCTCACGACCGCGACTCCCTTTCCCGCTCCGGACCGACGCCCATTCCTGCCGAAGGGCAGCAACGACGGAAACTGGACGAATGACCAAGTATTTGTTTCTTAATGCGTTTTCAATTAACCGTCGATCTTGACCCGGCTTTGGGCATTGACTAGGGTCTGGGCCCGTCCGCGTCGGGCCAGAACCCTAGTGATTACCCGTTTCCCGCCGTCCGTGACAAGCCATGATGCACCGCAGGGATCCGCATGGCCACAGCTTGCGCCGCTGAACCGCCCGCACCGGAGATGACCGCGGTCCTCGTGCTCGAGGACGGCAGCGTGTTCTGGGGCCAGGGACTCGGTGCGACCGGACAGGCGGTCGGGGAGGTGTGTTTCAATACCGCGATGACGGGTTACCAGGAGATCCTGACCGACCCGTCCTATGCCGGGCAGATCATCACCTTTACCTTTCCCCATATCGGCAATGTCGGGGTCAATGGCGAGGATCTGGAGGCGCCGCATCCGGCGGCGCGCGGATTCGTGCTCCGCGAACCGCCGACCCCGCCATCAAACTGGCGTGCCGAGGATGACCTCGCCCGCTGGGCTGCGACGGAGGGACTGATCGGGATCGCCGGCATCGACACGCGACGGCTGACGCGGCGCATCCGCACAGGCGGGGCCCCGCGCGGCGCGATCGCGCACTGCCCGGACGGGCAATTCGACCTCGCGGCGCTGCTCGCCGCGGCGCGGGACTGGCCGGGCCTTGCGGGCATGGAGCTCGCGCGCACGGTCAGTACGAATGCACCCTATGGCTGGAGCGAGGGCGTCTGGTTGCCGGGCCGCGGCTACGGCAGCCGGGACGCCGGCGATGTCCATGTCGTGGTGGTCGATTACGGGGTCAAGCGGAACATCCTGCGCCTGTTTGCGGAGACCGGAGCGCGGGTGACCGTGGTGCCCGCCGACAGCGATGCCGACGCCATCCTGGCGCTCGATCCCGACGGGGTCTTTCTGTCCAACGGGCCGGGCGACCCCGCGGCCACCGCGACCTATGCGGTGCCGGTTATCCGGCGCCTCATCGCCGCCGGTCTGCCGATCTTCGGAATCTGTCTCGGGCATCAGCTCCTCGCGCTGGCACTAGGTGGCGAGACCGAGAAGATGCATCAGGGGCACCGCGGCGCCAATCACCCGGTCAAGGATCTCGCCACCGGCGCGGTCGCCATCACCTCCATGAACCATGGCTTCACGGTGCGCGCCGAGAGCCTCGCCGGCAAGGAGGTGCGGGTCAGCCAGATCTCGTTGTTCGACGGCAGCGTCTGTGCGCTCGAGGCCGCTGGCGGCCGTCTCCTCTCGGTGCAGCAGCATCCCGAAGCCTCGCCGGGCCCGCAGGACAGCAGCGGCCTGTTCCAAACCTTCGTCGACAGACTGCGCGGCAACTGAGAGCCCCTTGCGGGTGTCTGCGCCCCTTATTCCCGCATGCAATTTGCTCTTGCGACGCATTCGCAAATATGACAAACAAAATGCGGGTGCTGATCGTGGGAGAGGTGGTGAATGCTGCGAATTCACGGACTGAGCGGGGAACAGTTGGGGGCGCTGTTGCGTCTCATGGCCGACAACCAGAGCTTCGAGGACATCGACGATGCCGCCGCCGGCAAGCAGAGCTTCGAGGACATCGACGATGCCGCGGCCGGCAGCAAGAGGGCGCAAGGCGGGACGGCGCCGGGGCAAGCGGTGCCCGCGCTGCCCACAAAAGGCGGGATTGCGCGTTGGCTGCGCCTTGTGCAAGGCTGAGCGGGACGGCCCCTTTGAGGAGGACCACCCGCCGTGACACGATCGATATTGACGCTGCGCTTCATTCCGTCCCTCATTCTTCTCTTGCTGAGCGGTGCCTGCAGCGAGCCGGCAAGCGACATCCGGGTCATCGACGCGTGGGCGTGGCAAACCCCGGAGGGGGCGGTCAATGGCGCCGTCTATCTGGTGATCGAGAATCAGGGCGCGGGCGGTGACCGGCTCGTCGAGATTGCCACGCCCGGTGCTGCAACCGCGCATTTGCACGAGACACGCAGCGAGGGCGGCATGGCACGCATGCGCGGCCTCGGGACGCTCGAGATTCCGCCGCACGGGCGCATCGAGCTGGCGCCCGGCGGCCTGCACATCATGCTGATGGGGCTCAGACAGCCGCTCAAGGCCGGCGAGACACTGCCGCTTCACCTGCGTTTCCTCAAGGCGGGTGAACGTGAGATCGCGGTCGCGATCCGCTCGATGGACGGCGCCTAGCCCCGATCCTAGAAGGGAAAGCGGATCGAGGCTTCCGCCTCGACACGGCCCTTGTGCCGGCCCGGGGTGTTGGGCCGGTCGTCCATGGCACGGAGCTCAAGGCGCAGATCGCCATAGGGCGTCGGCAGCGCGACCCCGGCCTCGGCAATATTGATGCCTTCCCGGTTTGCCGAGATCACATTCTTGCGGTTGGTCTCATTGACGATGGCATGGCGATAGCGCAGCCAGTAGGAGCGCTGCCCGGCATCGAGCGCCGTGCCTTCGATGGTGAGCAGCCGGCTGTCGGTGTCGAGCGAAAAGCCGATAGTACGGTCGCGGAAGGTATAGCCGTCGGTGAACAGGAAATGGTTGAAAGTGACATTGGGCTCCTTCTCGGGCCCTGTCGTCAGACCGAAGAAGGAATGCGCCTGTGAATCGCTGGCCTCGATGCGCAAGCCCCAGTCCAGCGCATAGGCGTCGGAATAGCCATTGAGCGTCATGCCGAGCTGCCCGCTGTACTTCGAAACGATGGGCGGGTTCTTGTCCTCGGCGATCAGCGTGCCGAAAAAGGCATAGGCGATGCCGCCCCAGTGCCCGCCATAGCGCAGGTCGACATTGGCGATCTGGTCACCGGGCTCGTTGTTGGTGCCTGTGTTGTCGAAGCGGCCGAAGGGCGTGAAGGCGCGGGCGAAGGTGCCGGGCGTGCATTGCCGCGTGCGGCCGCACAGGATGAAGGTACGGCTGAGCCCGATGTCGAGACCGTCGATGGGGCTGAGCTCGAGCCGCGTCTCCCAGAGAAGCGGTCGCGCGAAATCGCCGCGGTTCTTCTCGAGCCGCCCGAGCGAGACGATGATGTTCCAGTTGCCGAGCCAGCTCAGCCATTTCGTCTGGAACGGCTTCGGGTTGAGGCGCTGGAAGCCGACCCGCGGCAGCGGCCGGGCATTGGTCGAGATGAGAAAACCGCCGTCATATCCGCCGCCCCACCATTGTTCGGGCGTGCCCGCATAAAAGACCCAGTTGCCCCAGGCCTGCGCGATATAGCTGTTGTCATAATGAATGTCGTTGCCGACCTGGTCGTCGCGCCAGCCGATGGTCGCCTTCACATAGGTCGACGACCAGTGCTTGTCGAGCGAGAGCGAGACTTCGCCGTCCTCGCGTGCGACCGCATCGAAGCCTCGCACCAGCGGCGCGTTGCTGGTCACGGCGCCGCGCAATTCGCGGCCGATGCGCCGATAGTCGGCGGCTTTCGGCATATGTGCCTTGACCCGCGCGATCGCCGCCTCGACATGCGGCGGGTAGACGCGCTCGCCGGAGGCCGCGAGACCGGCCGAAATCTGGGCCCAGGAGAGGGGCCAGGAAATGACCGGCCCGTCGATGACCCGGAAGGCCGCGAGAAGCTCGATGTCGCGCCGGAGCTGGGCGTCGCCCGGCTCGACCCAGGGCTCGGCTGCCAGCGGCCGAGCGACGAGTGCGAGAACCAGGGCAAAAAGGACCGCTCCCAACAGGCCCGCTCCGAGATTGCCGCCACGGCTGCTGCGGTCGATCAAGCTCCTATCCTTCCCCGCTCTGATGATCCCGCTTGCGGCAGGCCTGTCCCGCCGCGCGGCAACTGCCATTCTCTTAACGGCTCGCCCCGGCCGGGGCAAGGAACACAAAATCGCCGCAACGCGTCACCAGATGGTACGAATTCGCCTATATTTTCACCAACTGTTCAGGGCTTTGTGGGAGCGTACAGGGCGTTCGCGGGTCTTGCCCCGGATGCAAGGGACAGGCGAGGCAGTGCCATGCTTTCGTGCGCAGGCCGGGGCAGCGTCAAGGAGTATCGCCATGGGGTTGATTGAGGTCGACAACCGGGAGCCGTCGCTCGAAAGCCTTCTTTCCGATCCGATTTGTCTCGCACTCATGCGCTATGACCGGCTCGACCCCGACCGTGTCCGGCGTAATCTCCGAAAGCTGGCGCGCGGGCTTCCGCGGCAACATGGCAGCCGGCCTCGGCGGGCGAAAAAATAAGGTCCCGCGGCGGGCGGATTTGATCCATGTCAGTGTCAAAGGGCGGTGCCCGCGCATGATGCGTGCATGACGGACGCGACCCTCCTGCACTACGCGGCAGCCACCGTGCCGCGCTATACGAGCTACCCCACCGCGGCGCAGTTCGGCCCCGCGGTGGGGGGCGCCGAGCAACGGGCCTGGCTTGCCGGGATTGTGCCGGGCACGCCGCTGTCGCTCTATGTCCACATCCCTTTCTGCCGCAGCCTGTGCTGGTATTGTGGCTGTCACACCACGGTGCCCCATCTCTATGAGCGGGCGCGGCGCTACCTTGTGCATCTGCACCGCGAGATCGAAACCGTGGCGGCGCTTCTGCCCGACGACCGGCCTGTCGTTCACTGCCATTTCGGTGGCGGCACCCCGACCTATCTCAATGCGGACGATCTCGTCGCATTGATCGCGCATCTCACGTCCCATTTCCGCTTCCGCAAGGACGCCGAAATCGCGATCGAGATCGACCCCCGGACGCTCGATCGGGAGATGGTGGAAGCGCTGGCAGCCGCCGGGGTCACGCGCGCCAGCCTCGGGGTGCAGGATTTCGATCCCGCGGTGCAGCGCCTGATCAACCGTATCCAGCCCTATGAACAGGTGGCCGCGTGCGTCGAGATGCTGCGCGCCGCTGGAATTGCGCATCTCTCCTTCGATCTGCTCTATGGCCTGCCCGGCCAGACGCCCGAATCGGTGACCCGGAGCGCACGGCTGGCGGCGGCGCTTCGGCCGCAGCGTCTGGCCGTCTTCGGTTACGCGCATGTGCCCTGGTTCAAGAAGCACCAGCGTGCCATCGATGAGTCGCGCCTGCCCGATACCGCGGCCAGGCTGGAGGCGGCCCGGACAATCGCCACGACCCTGCGCCTGAACGGCTATCAAGCCATCGGCTTTGACCATTTCGCCCTGCCCGACGATGCCCTTGCGGTCGCGGCGCAGAGCCGACGGCTGCATCGCAATTTTCAGGGCTATACCGATGACCCGGCGCCCGTCCTTCTCGGCTTTGGCGCCTCGGCGATCAGTTCCCTGCCCGAGGGCTATGTGCAGAACGCGCCGCATCTTGCGGCCTATGCCCGGGCGATCGGGGAGGATGGGCTCGCCGGGGTTCGCGGCGTTGCGCTCGATGCCGAGGATCTTCTGCGCCGCGAAGCCATCGAGCGGCTCCTGTGCGACCTTGCCCTCGATATGGAGGCCATATGCCGGCGCCACGGCTTCGATGCCAGCGCGCTCGACGATGCGTTGCAGGATCTCGCCGCTCTCGAAGCGGATGGTCTTGTGCGTCGCGAGGGCCGGCGGCTCACCGTGACGCCGCGCGGGCGGCCCTTCGTGCGCCATGTCGCCTTCTGCTTCGACGCCGCCTCGAAAGCCGCACCCGGCCGTCACAGCCGTGCCGTCTGATGCGCGGTCGCGTCAGACGTCCCTGGCGTGCCGGCACAGGCAGTAGTCGCGGATGATCTCCCACGCCGCCTCGGGCGTGTCGACATAGCGGAAAAGGTCCAGATCGGCGCGTGCGATCATGCCGGCATCCGCCATGGCCTCGAAATCAACCACGCGCTCCCACCAGGACCGCCGATAGAGCAGCACCGGGATGGGTTCGATCTTGTTCGTCTGGATAAGAGTCAGGGTCTCGAACAGCTCGTCCATGGTACCAAAGCCGCCGGGAAAGCAGACGAGCGCCCGCGCGCGCATGAGGAAGTGCATCTTCCTCAGCGCGAAATAGTGGAACTGGAAACAGAGCTCGGGCGTGACGTAGGGATTGGGTGCCTGCTCGTGCGGCAGCACGATATTGAGCCCGATGCTTTCGGCGCCGGCATCGGCGGCCCCGCGGTTGCCCGCTTCCATGACGCCGGGTCCGCCGCCGGTCACCACGACGAGATGCTCGGGACAGCCACCCGGCGCGGTGGCGATGAGGCGCGCAAGGGCACGCGCCGCGGCATAGTCGGCCGCGCGCGGGTCGTCGCTTGCCGGCTCCCTCTCGGGATCGGGAGAACGGGCACTGCCGAAGATGACCACGGTGGCGTCGATGCCGTGTTCCTGGAGCAGGAGCTCCGGCTTCATGAGCTCGAGCTCAAGCCGCACCGGACGCAACTCGTCCCGCTTCATGAAGTCCATGTCGGTATAGGCGAGCCGGTAGCTCGGCGAACGCGTCTGCGGCGTGTCGGGGGCCTTGCGCGCGCGCAGATCGTCCTCATGGGCGGACGGGAAGGCAAAGGGGCGGCGCGGCGGGGTCATCGGGCTTTCTCCTTGCAGCCGTTGCTCCGGCGATGAAAACATGCCATGCGACAGGGCCTCGGCATAGGGAGCAACTGGCGCCATGGACGTAAAAGTGTCGCCATCGGCCGCAATCGAGACACCCTCCGGAAAGGGCGCGACGGACGAGAACTTTCCCGTCGGCTCGCGCCTGATCGCGCCACATCTGCGGCCGCATGTCGCGATCTTCTATGCCTTCGCCCGCGCCATCGACGATATCGCCGACAATCCCGCACTTGCACCCGCAGACAAGATCACGCGGCTTGACGCCTTCGCCGCCGTGGTCGCGGGCGGGGACGCGGGCCCCGGGCTCGAGAAGGCGGTGCGCATGCGCGAGAGTCTCGCCGCGACCGCCGTCCCGCCGCGGCACTGCCTCGATCTCGTCTCCGCCTTCAAGCAGGATGCCGTCAAGTCGCGCTATGCGAACTGGGACGAGCTTATGGACTATTGCGATCGCTCAGCCGCCCCCGTGGGGCGATATCTCCTCGACCTGCACGGCGAATCGCGCGATCTCTGGCCGGCGAACGACGCCTTGTGCAACAGCCTGCAGGTGATCAACCACCTGCAGGACTGCGCCGACGATTACCGCGCCATGGACCGTGTCTACCTGCCGCAGGACTGGATGGCCGAGGCCGGCGCGGATGTGTCCGATCTCGCCGAGGCGCGTCTCTCGCCGGGCTTGCGCCGCGTCCTCGATCGTTGCGTCGAAGGCTGTCGGCTTCTCAATCAGCGGGCGCGGGCCCTGCCGGCGGGGCTCGAAAGCCGCCGTCTGGCTGCCGAATCGGCGGTGATCCTGGAGATCGCCCGACGCCTCACCGCGCGCCTTGCCCGCGAAGACCCGCTTGCCGGCCGCGTTGTGCTCGGACGTACGGCCCTTGCCGGTGCAGGGATCGCGGGTCTCCTCAATCTCATTCTGGGGCGCTACCGGTGAGCGTGCTTGCGTGGCTGGCAGCAGGGGGGCTCCTCGCCTGGGCATATCTGCTTTTCTTTCGCCGCGGCTTCTGGCGCGCGCGGGAGCGGCTGCGCGGCACGACACCGCCCGCGCACTGGCCCGATGTCGTTGCCCTCATCCCCGCGCGCAACGAGGCCGAGAGTATCGCCGAGGCGGTGGCCTCGATCCGGGTGCAGGACTATCCGGGGCGCCTGCGTGTCGTCGTCATCGACGATGCGAGCGAGGACGGGACGGCGGAGCGGGCCCGGCAGGCCGGCGCCGAGGTGCTCGCCGCTCCGCCGCTCGCCCCCGGCTGGACGGGAAAGCTCTGGGCGCTTGCCCATGGCGCCGAGCGGACCGCCGCCGACGGCCCCGAATTCTACTGGCTGAGCGATGCCGATATCGTGCACCCGCCGCATCTGCTCGCCCGCCTCGTCGCGAAGGCGGAAAACGAGAATCGCGATCTCGTCTCGCTCATGGTAAGGCTCTGCTGCGAGAGCTTCTGGGAGAAGCGTCTCGTGCCGGCCTTCGTCTTCTTCTTCCAGATGCTCTATCCCTTCGCCGCGGTGAACGACCCGAAAAGCCCGGTCGCCGGTGCCGCTGGCGGCTGCGTGCTCTTGCGGCGCACGGCTCTCGAACGGGCGGGCGGGCTGAGGGCGATCCGCGGCGCCGTGATCGACGATTGCACGCTGGCGGCACGAATCAAGGGAACAGGCGGTCGCCTGTGGCTCGGTCTTGCCGAAGAAAGCCGGTCCTTGCGTGGCCACAGGGAGCTCGCGCCGCTGCTTGCCATGATCCGCCGCTCGGCCTTTGCGCAGCTCCGCTATTCCGGCGCCCTGCTCGTCGCGACGCTTCTCGCCATGGGCGTCATCTTTCTCGCCTCGCCCGTTGCCACCGTCGCCGGGCTCGCTCTTGGGGACGCTGCGGCGGCGACGCTCGGCGGTCTTGGCTGGATCGCCATGGCCGCGGCCTATCGGCCGACGCTCGTCTATTATCTGCGGCCCGCGGGCGAGGCGATCCTGTTGCCGCTCGTTGCCATTCTCTATGCCCATGCGACCCTTGTCTCGGCCATCGACCACTGGCGCCGGCGCGGCAGCCGCTGGAAGGGGCGTTCCTACGGCCCAACCGGTGCGAGACTTGATCGTCTGCCGGAGGACGGCTAAGCCGGGGCGCGCAAAGGCGCGCGACAGGTACACGGCGAGGACAATGGTTGGTCCGATGAGCGCGGGCGGGAGTGACGGTGCGGATGCACGGGTTGTCGCGGCGAGGGTCCGCGCCGCCGGCTCGTCCTTCTACTGGGCGATGCGGCTTATGGAGCCGGCGCGTCGCGATGCCCTCTTCGCGGTCTATGCCTTCTGCCGCGAGGTGGACGACATCGCCGACGGCGAGACGCCCGCAGACGAGAAGCGCGCAGCCCTGTCGCGCTGGCGGGAGCGGCTGTCGGCCATCTATGACGGGCGCACCGAGACGACCCTGGAACGGGCGCTGGCGCGAGCCGTTGCGCGCTTCGGCCTCGAACGGGCCGATTTCGAGGCGGTGATCGAGGGCATGGAGATGGATGCCGGCGATCCGATCGTCGCACCGGAAAGGGATCTTCTTGACTGCTATTGCGATCGCGTCGCTTCGGCCGTGGGACGGCTGTGCGTGCGCGTTTTCGGGGCGCCGCGCGCTGCCGGTGAGGCGCTCTCCCGACATCTCGGGCGCGCCCTGCAGCTCACCAACATCCTGCGCGATGTCGAGGAGGACGCGGCCCGCGGCCGGCTCTATCTGCCGGCGGACCTTCTCGCCGCGCACGGCCTTGCGGGATTGCCGCCCCAGGAGATTGCCCGTGATCCCCGCCTTGCCGCCGCCAAGCGCGATCTTGCCGGGACGGTCGCGAGCGAGTTCAGGGCCGCGCGGCGTGGGCTCGCGGCCTGCGACAGCGGCGATCTGCGGCCGGCGGCGATCATGATGGCCGTCTATGAGCGCCGCTTTGCCCGCATGTGCGCGCGCGACTTCGCTCCCGAACCCCGTTCGCGCTTGCATGATCTTCTGCGCAAGGCCGAGAAGCTCGCGATTGCGCTCCGGCTCGCCCTGAAGGGTCCGCGATGGCGCGCATCCATATAATCGGGGGCGGCCTCGCCGGGCTTGCCGCCGCGGTCGAATGCGCCATCGCAGGCAGGGCGGTGGCGCTTTACGAGGCCGCCGGCCAAGCCGGCGGCCGCTGCCGGTCCTTCTATGATGAGAAGATCGATGCCGTCATCGACAATGGCAATCACCTTCTGCTCTCGGGCAATCGCGCTGCCCGCGCCTATCTGCGCCGCATCGGCGCGGCGGATCGCCTGACCGGTCCCGATGCCGCCGTCTTTCCCTTCATCGATCTCGAGACCGGCGAGCGATGGCAACTGCGTCCCGGCGACGGCTGGCTGCCGCTGTGGATTCGCGATCCGCGGCGCCGCGTGCCGGGCACCCGCGCGCACGACTATCTCGCGTTCCTGCGCCTGATTCTCGCCGGTTCGGGTCGCACCGTCAGCGAGGTGCTCGGGAACCGCGGCACGCTGTACCGCCGCTTCTGGGAGCCGCTGGTCGTGGCGGCCCTTAACAGCTCGCCGGAAAAGGCCGCGGCGGCGCTGCTTGGGCCCGTCCTCCGCGAAACCTTCCTGCGCGGCGGCAGGTATTGTCGGCCGCTGATCGCCCGCGAGAGCCTCGCGCACGCTCTCGTAGATCCGGCATTGCATCTGCTTCGTGTACGGGGCGCGGAGGTGCGCCTTCATGCCCGCGTGAACCGTCTTGAATTCGCCGGCGATCATGTCGAGGCGATCCACTTCGGCAGGGAGCGCTGCGTGCTCGATGCGGGCGATCGCGTCATACTCGCGGTGCCGGCACGAATCGCGCGCACCCTCGTGCCCGGGCTAACGGTCCCGGAGGAGGGCGAGGCGATCGTCAATGTGCATTACAGATTGCCTGAGCGCGGTGAGCCGCCCGTGCAGATCATCGGCCTTGTCGGCGGGCTCGCGCAATGGGTCTTCCGGCGCGGCGAAATCCTGTCCGTGACCATTTCCGCCGCCGATCCTGTGGCCGCGCGGCCGGCATCGGACATCGCCGCCGCATGCTGGTCCGATGTCGCGCGCGCGCTCGATCTCGGGGCGACGGCAGCGCCGCCAGCGTGGCGCGTGATCAAGGAAAAACGCGCCACTTTCGCGGCGACACCGGAATCGCTCGCACGCCGTCCCGGGGTGCGAACCAGATGGCGCAATCTCTGTCTCGCCGGCGACTGGACGAACACCGGGCTGCCGGCAACTATTGAAAGTGCGATCCGTTCAGGCCATAAGGCCGCGCAGCATGCGATGGGCCGTCACGCCGGAGACCGGCGCAGGAAGGGCACGGGCCATCGCGACGGGTCCCTTGCAGAACCGGGAGCGCACAAGCCATGAGAGGCGAAAGCCCCATCGCGCCGGCCCCTTCGGCCGCCGCGCTCGATCAGGTGATCGCCGAGGCCGTGGAGGGCCTCAAGTCACGGCAAAGGGCGGACGGGCATCTGGTCTACGATCTCGAGGCCGATGCGACGATTCCGGCCGAATACATCTTTCTCAACCATTATCTCGACGAACGCGAACCGGAGCTCGAGGCAAAGCTTGCCGACTATATCCGCTCGATCCAGGAGGCACATGGCGGCTGGCCTCTGTTTCATGGCGGCGAGGCCGATATCTCGGCCACGGTGAAGGCCTATTACGCGCTCAAGATGGCGGGCGACGATCCCGCGGCGCCGCACATGAAAAAGGCGCGCGAGCGGGTACTGACCATGGGCGGCGCCGAGCGGTCGAATGTCTTTACCCGCTATGCGCTGGCACTCTTTGGCGAGGTGCCGTGGGACGCGGTGCCGGTGATGCCGGTGGAATTGATGCTCATGCCACGCTGGTTCCCGGTCACCATCTGGCGCATGTCCTACTGGTCGCGCACGGTCATTGCACCGCTGCTCATTCTCGCTGCCCTCAAGCCGAAAGCGAAGAATCCGACCGGCGCGCATATCCGCGAGCTGTTCCGTCGTCCCCCCGAAGAGATTACCGACTGGCAGCAGAACCCCACCGGCCGCTGGACGGGCGAGGCCTTCCTTTGGCTCGATCGTGTGCTGCGCCGGGTCGAGCCCCATTTCCCCAAGCGCGCACGGGCGCGAGCGATCGCCACCGCCCGCGATTTCTTTCTCGAGCGGCTGAATGGCGAGGACGGGCTCGGCGCGATCTTTCCGGCCATGGCCAATGCGGTCATGGCGATGGAGGCGCTGGGATTTGCCAGGGACGACCCACGGCTCGTCACCGCGAAGGAGGCGATCCGGAAGCTGGTCACGCCGGGCGAGGGCCGGACCTTCTGCCAGCCCTGCGTCTCGCCGATCTGGGACACGGCGCTGGCTGCGCACGCGTTCATGGAAGCCGGCGAGGCGCCGCAGGGCGACAGCGTGCGCCGTGCCTGCGACTGGCTCGCATCGAAGCAGATCCTCGATGTCAAGGGTGACTGGGCGGTCAAGGCGCCTGAACTGAGGCCCGGAGGCTGGGCCTTCCAGTACGCCAATGATTATTATCCCGATGTCGACGACACCGCGGTCGTTGCCATGGCGCTCGGACGGAGCGATGCGGACGCCTATCGCGAGGCCATCGACCGTGCGGCGGAGTGGATCGTCGGCATGCAGAGTTCGAACGGCGGCTGGGGTGCCTTCGACATCGACAATGACGACAGCTATCTCAACCACATCCCCTTCGCCGATCACGGGGCGCTTCTCGACCCCCCGACCGAGGACGTCTCGGCGCGCTGCCTGTCCTTCCTCGCCCAGGCCGGCTACGGGCGCGACCACCCGGCCGTGTTGCGCGGAATGGACTATCTGAAAAGGACCCAGCAGGCGGACGGAAGCTGGTACGGGCGCTGGGGCACCAACTACATCTACGGAACCTGGTCCGTCCTGTGTGCGCTCAATGCCGTCGGCGAGGACATGAGCGCGCCCTATGTGCGCAAGGCCGTCGACTGGCTCATACGGCACCAGAATGACGATGGCGGCTGGGGCGAGTCCGGCGAGAGCTATTGGCCGGAGAAGCGCGACGATCCGGCCCCCTCGACCGCTTCGCAGACGGCGTGGGCGCTCTTGGCCCTGATGGCCGCGGGCGAGACCGACAGCGCGGCGGTGCGGCGCGGCATTGCCTGGCTGGTCGCGGCGCCGCGCGAGGCCGACGGCCGCTGGCAGGAGCCCTGGTACACGGCGGTCGGCTTTCCGCGCGTCTTCTATCTCCGCTATCACGGCTATGCCCACTATTTCCCGGTCTGGGCGCTGGCGCGCTACCGCAATCTCTGTCGCGCCAACGAGAAGGCCGTCGCCTGGGGGATGTGAGGCTCAGCGGCTTTCGCGCCACCAGCTGAGGCCGAGCAGTGCGGCGAGAAGGAGCGCCCAGGCCGAGGCCGGCAGCAATGGCGCACTCGTGACAGCCTCGCGGCGGCTCGCCTCGCGGCGCGGCAGGCCAAGCCAGCCTCGCCCGGCAGCAGCCGCCTGCGGCGATGAACGGCGGATCTCGGGCAGGCCCTCCGCAAGCCAGAAGACGCCGCCCCCGGTCGCCCTGGCGATAGGGGCGAGCACGCTATCGCTCGGCACCACATTCGCAAGCTCCGGTCCGTCGGCGGGGCCGATGCCCGCAACCGTCTCCGCGCGGCCGTCACTCAGCCGGTAGAAGCCGGGGTCCGGCGCCGGCAGACGGGCACGCGCGATGCCGTCCGGGCCCGGGGTCATGGTCAGCTCTTCGCTGCTGCCGTCGGGCCGGGTGACGGTTAGGGTCGCCGGTTCGGGGGAGAGGCTGCGCCGCTCGACGGCGATCTCGCGGCCGTTTCCTGTCGCGCTCAGGGCGTGCTCCTCGAGATCGGGTTCCTTCATCAGCCAGTGGACGGTACGCCGCAGCAGCTCGGCATGCGGCCCGCCGCCGGCGACACCACGTGCCCAGAGCCAGACCTGGTCCGACATCAGCTCGGCGACCCGTCCCGCGCCGGCATGATCGAGAACAAGCAGCGGGCGCCCGCCACCATCCTCGAGCACGACCTGACCGCGCGCCGCGATACCGGGAAGGAGCCGGAACCACGGCCCCCAGAGTGGCGCTTCGCCGCCCGGTGTCGCGGTGAGCGCCGCGGTGACCGGATGGCGCCGGCCGAGTTCGGTCAGCGTCGGCGTGAACGGCCCGGCCCGCACCGGGCCTGCGGGAGCGACCGGCAGGATCGCCGCAAGTGCGGTATCGGCAAGGCTGTCCGGGCCGGCGAATTCCGGTCCGTTGGCGACGAAAAGGGCGCCGCCGCCTTGGACATAGGCGAGGATGTTCGAGAAATAGCGCGGCTCGAGGACACCCCGCAGGGCATAGCGGTCGAAGATCACGAGATCGAAATCGGCAAGCTGCTCGGCGAACAGGCGTTCGGTCGGGAAGGGGATGAGCGAGAGCTGGCTAACCGGTGTCGGGTCCTGACTCGTCGGCAGGCGGAGGATGGTGAAATGGATGAGATCCACGGCCGGATCCGATTTCAGCGTATCCCGCCACACCCGTTCGCCGGGATGTGGCTCGCCGGAGACGAGGAGCACGCGCAAGCGATCGCGCACCGCGTTGATGGTGAACAGGGCGCGGTTGTTGACCAGTACGCGTTCGCCCGCTGCCGCCTCGACCGCCGCCTCGACGAGGAGCTTGCCGCGCCGTTCGGGCCTGAGCGTGATCTCCACCGGCGTGCCCGGTGCGACCAGCCGCCGCTCGGCCTCGGCGCCAAGCCGGCGGATGGTCAGCGTGACCGGCTGCGTGGGGGTGATATTGTGCTCGCGTACCACAAGCTGCACCGTCACCGGACGATCGACGAGGGCGAATTCCGGTGCCTTGAGCACCTCGATGCGACGATCCGGCAGGTCGCGGTCGCCGGCAAGAAGCGCATGCACCGGCCGCCCGGCGGCGATGATTCGTGCCGCCGCCTCCGGATCGTCGATGCGCCCGTCACTGATCACCACCGCCGCCGACAGACGGTCGGGCGCCACCTCGCCCATGGCCTCGGCGAGCGGTGTCAGGACCTCGCTTCGCCCGTCCGTCTCTGGCGTCCCGACGACCCTGAGCTCGAGGCCGTCCGCCGCGGCCGCCCGGCGCAGGGCGGCCAGCGCCGCCGCGGTCGCGCTGCCGCGATCGCCGAGCTGCATGCTGGCGCTGCGGTCGACGACGGCGAGGACGATGTCGTCGAGTGGACGCCGCGTCTCCTGCACCATCTGCGGGTTGAGAACGGCCGCGACGAGGGTGAGCAGGAAGGCAAACCGCCACAGGCTTCCGCGTGCCCGGGCGTGCAGGGCGGGCACGAGCAGCAGCAGAGCCAGGCCGGCAAGGAGGCCAAGGAGCCAGACCGGCAGGAGCGGCGCGAGCTCGATTCCGTGCGTCGTCACCGCATCTACTCCCCGAGCCGCTCGATGAGAGCGGGAAGATGCAACTGGTCGCCCTTGTAGGTCCCGGTGAGCGCGTACATGACGAGATTGACGCCGAAGCGGAAGGCGCGTTCGCGCTGTGCGATGCCGCCTTCGAGGGTCGGAACCAGATAATGGTCGCGATCGTCGATCGCCCAGGCGGCGGCCCAGTCGCCGCCACCGATGACGAGCGGGCTGACGCGGGGCTCGTCGCCCGCGGACTCCGCCGTCACCCAGATGGCGCGCCCGCTGATGCGTCCGGGAAAGCTGTCGAGCAGGTAAAAGGAGCGGGCGAGGATATGCCGGCCCTCGACACGGACCAGCCGCGGCAGGTCGAGGCGGGCGAGCAGCCGCTGCAGGGCCTGACGCGCCATCGGACTCTCGATTCCGAGCCCCACATCGGCGGGATCGCCGGCCCCGGTATCGAAGAGGACGATGCCGCCGCTCGCGAGAAACGCCGACAAGTGCCGGAGCGCTGCCGCGCCGGGGGATGGGGTGTCGGCGGGTACCGGCCAGTAGATGAGCGGGAACAGGGTGAGCGGGTCGCGGTCCGGGTCGAGCGCCATCGGTGCCCCGAGATGAACCGCGGTGCGCAATTCGAGGACGCGACCAAGGCCCTTGAGGCCGGCCTCGGTCAGGCGGTCGATGCGTGGATCCCCGGTGCGCACATAGCCGATGCGGGTCTCCGAGGTGGCCGCAACGGCAAAGGCCGGATCGATCGCAGACGGCGCCGCGTCGGCGCGGGTCGCAAGCGGCAGGCCGCATGACGCCAGCGCGAGCAGTGCCGCTGTCACTTGCCGCGGCCAGCGCGGAATGGCGATCCCGCGCAGGACGAGGCTCGCGATGCTATCGGCGAGGACAAGAAGAAGAATCGCCACCATGAGCGCAGGGACAAGGTCATGGTCGGTCCGCTCCAGCCCCTCCAGCGACTGTATCGGTCCCCTCGCTGGCCGGAAGCGGAAGCCGCCGTCGATGGGACCGTTCGCGCTTGCCAGATTGAGCGCAAGCGGGGCGGAAGATGGCCCATAAAGCCCTGGCGGATGTTCCGCCGAGGCGGCGATGCCGGCGAAGTCGCGGGCGGCGATCGCGGGGATGCCCTCCGGCGCCGGTCCGAGTCGTCCGAAGCCGTCGAGGAGCGCAAGCGGTGCCAGCATCGTCGGCCCCGCCCTGTCCGCGCCTGCCGCCGCCGGGTGCCGTGCAAGGAGCAGCAGCCGCTTGAGCATATCGACGAAAAGGCCCGAGAGGACCAGATTCGACCACTCCGCATCGGCGCTCGTATGCACCAGAACGAGCGTTCCGCGGCCGCGGCGGGCGGCGGTCACGAGCGGTGTTCCATCGGCGAGACGGGCCCAGACATGTTCGTTGAGGTCGAGGGCGGGAACGGCGAGAAGCTGTCGCGTGACAGTCACATTGTCGGGCACCGGCAGGCCAGCGAAGGGACCGCTTTCGGGGAAGGGGCCGAGCGGCTGCGGCTTCTCCCAGGACAGCGCGCCGCCGACCGCACGCGCGCCGCTGCGCAGGCGCACCGGGATGAGATCATCGCTGCCGGCTTCCATATGCGGTCCGGCGAAGCGGATGAGGAGCCCGCCGCCTTCCACGAATTGCCGCACCGCACTTTCGGCCTGCGGCGCCATATGGCCGACATCGGCGAGGACGAGGACGTCCGGCCGGTCGGCGAGGAGGTCAGCGACCGCCCCGTCATCAAGCGCGGCATAGGGCTCGAGCGCCCGGCGCAGATAGAAGAGCGGCGAGCGCAGGGGCTCGCTCTCCATCCGACGCTCTCCCACCGACAGCCCGACCCGCGGCCGCCCGGCGCGCGCATCGAGAAGGATCGTCGTGCCGGCGCTGTGATCCTCCGCGATCTCCACACGCGCGACGCTGTTGCGCACCTCAAGCGGCAGCGCGAGCCTCGCTTGTGCGGTATCGGAACCGGCCGCGAAATGTGCCTTGGCCTCGGCCAGTCGCCGGCCATTCGCCGCGCGCGCGACAACGGTCACCGTGGCCGCAATATCGCGGGCCGGCCGGCGCACCGTGACCCCGAGGCCGGCGCCGGTGGTATCGAGCGGCAGCAGGGCAAGCGGCGTCCGCTCGGCGGTGTCGGCATAGACCGCCGGTTCCCCCAATGCCGCAAGCGCCGCCTCGAGACGCTGCCGCCCGGGATGGTCGAGCCCGTCCGACAGCCAGACGATCGCACCCGGCGTAACGGACATCCCCTCGATGCGTGCGGCGGCGGTATCGTGGTCGGGCGAGTAGGGAACCGGATCGAGGCCGCTGAGCCGGCGGCGCAGGGCCTCCGCGGTCTCGGGTGAGGGAGGAGGCCGCCGTTCGCTCGCCGGGCCGGCGCCGGGCTCGGCCGCTGTCGGCAGGAACACGACCGGCCGCTCGTTTCGCACCGCGGTCGCGAGCAGCCGCTCGAGAAAGGCGCGTCGGCGATCCCATCCCGAAGCGGCCTCCCAGCCATTGTCGACGACGATGAGAAGTGGGCCATCCCGTTCCGCCGAGGAACCCGGATTGTAGACCGGACCCGAGAGCGCGAGAAACACGAGCGCTGCCAGCACAAGCCGCAGGAGAATGAGCCACAGCGGCGTCGCCTGTGGCGGCGGCGTGCTCCGCGCGAGCCTGCGCAGCAGGAGCAGCGGCGGAAAGGGCTGGCGACGCGGCTGCGGCGGCAGGGCGCGCAGAAGAAGCCACAGCGCCGGCAGGGCAAGAAGCCCCAGGAGAAGGTGGGGGTGCAGAAAGCTGATGGCACCAAGCGACAGCATCACAGGGACTGGCCGGTCAGGGACAGCAGGGCGAGGAGCGCGGTCGCCGGCGAGCGGTCGCTGCGATGGACGCAATGCGTCCAGCCGCTGCGCCGGCACATCTCGCCGAGATGTGCCGTCCACGCCCGGATGCGGCGTTCGTAACCGGACGCAAGCGCCTCGGCACGGTCGAGAAGAATGCGCTCGCCGGTCTCCGGCGATTCGAAGGAAATGCGCCCGCGAAAGGGAAAATCCTCCTCGACGGGGTCGAGGATCTGAAGCAGATGGCCGGCGACATCGAGGGAGACAAGGCGACGGAGGGCCTCGTCCACCTGCGCGCTCTCACCGAGAAAGTCACCGATGAGAACGAGCTGTGCGTGGCGGGGCAGGTCATGCGGTTCGGGAATTGGCGGGCTCTCCCGGTAGCGCACGCGGTCGACGGCCTCGACGAGCCGCGACAGCCCGTAATTGCCCCCCGCGGCGTGGCGGTGGGTCCCGAAGAGCGCCACCTTTTCGCCGGCGGCGACAACAAGTCTTGCCGCGGCGAGTGCCAGCAGCGCGGCGCGGTCCGCCTTGCTGTCATGATCGCGCCGTGAACGGAACTGCATCGACGGCGAGCCGTCGACCCAGAACCATACCGTTTGCGCTGTTTCCCATTCCCGTTGCCGGACATAGAGCGTCTCCGAGCGGGCCGACCGGCGCCAGTCGACAAGACCCGCGGGCTCGCCCGTCATATAGGGGCGGAACTGCCAGAAGCTGTCGCCGGGGCCGGCGCGCCGCCGCGGATGCGTGCCGCGGGCGGCCTGCCGCAGGCGTCTGGCCGCGCGGACCGAGAAGGCCGGCAGTGCCGCCGCGATGGCCTGTGCGCGCAGCCACAGCACCTCGATCGGCACCCGGTCGGTGCCTTCGGATGCCGGTCGCCGCCGGCCACTCGCTCGGACAGGTTCGGGAAACAAGCCTAGAGATCCCTACACAGCCGCTCGATCACCATATCCACCTCGTGGCCATCGGCGCGGGCCGCAAAGCCGAGCGCCATACGGTGGCGCATGATCGGGGCCGCCAGCGCGATCACATCCTCGACCGAGGGTACGAAGCGCCCATCGAGCAAGGCCCTCGCGCGCACGCCGAGCATCAGCGCCTGTGCCGCGCGCGGGCCCGGGCCCCAGACGATTTCCGGATGGCTGTCATCCGGGCGGGCGCCGCGAACCAGGGTCAGGATGGCCTCGACCACCGTCTCGCCGACGGGCAGGCGACGCACGAGCTGCTGCAGTCCATGGAGGGCGGCCCCGCTCATGATCTGCCGGATGGCAATGTCCTCGGCACCTGTGGTGCGAAGCAGGATCTCCCGCTCCGCGTCGCGATCGGGATAGTCGACATTGATCTGCATGAAGAAGCGGTCGAGCTGGGCCTCGGGCAACGGATAGGTGCCTTCCTGTTCGATCGGATTCTGGGTGGCGAGAACGTGAAACGGCTCGGGCAGCGGGTGCCGCGTGCCGGCAATCGAGACCTCGCGCTCCTGCATCGCCTGGAGAAGCGCGCTCTGCGTGCGCGGACTCGCGCGATTGATTTCGTCGGCCATCAGAAGCTGGCTGAAGACCGGACCCGGAATGAAGCGGAATTGGCGCCGCCCTTCGGCATCCTCGTCGAGCACCTCGCTGCCGAGGATGTCCGCCGGCAGCAGATCCGGCGTGAACTGGACCCGCTTCTCGGTCAGGCCGAAGACGGCGCCGAGCGTCTCGACGAGCAGGGTCTTGGCGAGGCCCGGCACACCGACAAGCAGCGCGTGCCCGCCGGAGAGAAGCGTGACCAAGGTTTCCTCGACCACCCGGTCCTGGCCGAAGATGCGCTTGCCGATCTCGGCTCGCACGCGGGCCATCGTCGACACCGCGGCGTCGGCCTCGGCGAGGAGGGCCTCGTCGTGGAGGTCCGGCTCTTCGCCGGGCAGCTCACGGACTTGCTCGTTCATCGGCTGGAGTTCCTTTCGTCGGAAACGCTGCCGTCACGGGGATTGCCCGCTTGGGTGTGCAGTGCGGTTCGCTATATATGAACCACTATATATGCCCCTGCTGCCCCGGCGAAAGACGCAACCATGGTTTCACCTCCGCCACCGCATGATCGCAAATCGCCGCACCTTGTGGCGGGGCATGAAGATCATCTCGCCTCCATCCGGGCCGAGATCGCGGCCGAACGCCACCCGCCGGTGGCCCGCTTCTCGCCCGCCCACTCAGGCGAGATCGATATCCGCATCGCACGCGACGGGCGCTGGTACTATCGCAGCTCGGCCATCGATCGCCCCGAGCTCGTGCGGCTGTTCGCCTCGGTCCTGCGCCGCGAGGGTGCGGACCACTATCTCGTGACCCCGGTCGAAAGGCTGAGGATCACCGTCGACGATTGTCCTTATCTGGCGGTGGAGCTCGAGCGTTTTGGTGCGGGCGAGGCGCAAACGCTCGTCCTGCGTCTGCAGACCGACGAGAAGCTCATTGTCGACCGGGATCACGCGATCGAGGTCGGGGCGGATGAACGGACCGGCGCACCCGCGCCCTCTGTCCATGTGCGCGACGGCCTTTTGGCCCGGATCGCGCGGCCGGTCTTCTACGAGCTCGCCGATCTCGCGGTGCCGGCCGCCGGCGATGCGGGGCTCCTCGGCGTGTGGAGTGCGGGGGCATTCTTTCCGCTTGGCCGGGTCGAGGAGGGGGTCTGAGCGATGCGCGAGAGAATTCTCGCCTGTTTCCGCAATGCGCCGCGGCGTGCCCTGCGCAGCGACCATGATCTCGATCGCGCCGTCCCTTCGCCTGGTGCCGCGACAGGGTTGCGGCCGGCGGCGGTTCTTGTGCCGATCGTCCTCCATCCGGAACCAACGGTGCTCCTGACCCGGCGGGACGACCGGCTGCCCGAGCATCCGGGACAGATCAGCTTTCCCGGCGGCAGCGTCGAGCCCGGCGATCGTGACCCCGTGGACACCGCCCTGCGCGAGGCGGCGGAGGAAATCGCACTGGCGCGGGAGGCGGTCGAGATCGTCGGCCATCTCGATCCCTATGTCACCGTCACCGGCTTTTGCGTCGATCCCGTGGTCGGGCTCGTGCGGCCGCCGCTTTCGCTGATGCCCGATCCAAAGGAGGTGGCCGCGATCCTCGAGGTGCCACTCGACTTCGTGCTCGATCCGCGCAATCGTCAGGTCGCGAGCGGGGTCCGGCATGGCGTGCGGCGACAATTCTATGCCATTCCCTACAGGGACCATTATATCTGGGGAGCGACCGCGCACATGCTGGTCAACCTGGCGGAGGTTCTGGGCGCCGCGGGAGAGAGGGAGATGGCGTGATGAGCGGTGTGCTGGCAAGGCTCTTGCTCTTTCTCGCGCCCTTCATCCTGTTCGCCATCTGGCTCTGGGTGATGCGTCGCACGGCGCTCGGAGACGGCCGCATCCCGCCCCACCTGGCGCGCCGGATCACCGCGACCGGGCTCGCCCTCATCGTCGTCACCCTTGTCGCCTTCATCCTTTATGGCCTGTTCGGCGAGGGGTCACGGCCCGAGGGCTCATACGTGCCGGCGAAGGCGGGAGATGGCGGCATCGAATCGGGCCATTTCGAGAAGAAGACGGACGATGACGACGCGCCGCCGCCTTGAGGCGCCCTGGCTCGTCGCGCCGGAGACGGAGGCCGTAGTGGCTGCGCTTGGCGCGCGCAATCTGCGCTTCGTCGGCGGCGCGGTCCGCGACAGTCTCGTCGGACGGCCGGTGACGGACATCGACATCGCGACCCCGCTTGCGCCCGAGGAGGTGATGCGCCGCGGCGTGGCCGCAGGGCTGAAGGCGATTCCGACCGGTATTGACCATGGTACGGTCACCCTTGTCAGCGATCACCGGCCGTTCGAGGTGACCACCTTGCGGCGCGACGTCGAGACCTTCGGCCGCCGCGCCCGTGTCGCTTTCACCGATGACTGGAAGGCCGATGCGGCCCGGCGCGACTTCACGATCAACGCCCTTTACGCCGATGCCGAGGGGCAGCTTTACGACTATTTCGGCGGCATCGCCGACCTTGAGGCGGGGCGCGTGCAGTTCATCGGCGATCCGCGCGAGCGGATCATCGAGGATGCCTTGCGCATCCTGCGTTTTTTCCGCTTTCACGCCCATTTCGGGCGCGGTGCGCTCGACGCCGGCGGCCTGGCGGCCTGCATCAGCGAGCGACGTCGTCTCGATCAGCTCTCGATCGAGCGCGTGCGCGACGAACTGCTCAAGCTGCTCGCGGCACCCGATCCGGTCCCCGTCCTCGAGGCGATGCAAGAGGCGGGAATTCTGGATCTGGCGCTGCCCGAGGCGCGGAGCCTTGATGCCGTGCGTCGCCTCGTCCGGATCGATACCGCGCTCGCCAATGTCGATCCCTTGCGCCGGCTGGCCGCGCTTGTGGGACGGGATTCCCGCAGGCTCGAACGTGTCGGAGGGCGGCTCCGTCTCTCCAACCGCGAGCGGCGGCGACTTGTCGCCATGGCCGGAGAACCATCGCATACCGATGTGGGCGCACTGCGCGCGGCCGCCTATCGTTTCGGAGGCGAAACGGTCATCGACCGCCTGCTTCTCGCCGCCGATCCCGCACGGCTGCCGGATTTGCGGGCAGCGATTGCGACCCTGGCCGGTCTTAATCCGCCCCGCTTTCCGCTCAAGGGCCGCGATCTCGTGGCGGCGGGCCACGAACCGGGTCCAGAACTGGGCAGGACACTCGCGCGCCTTGAGGAGGAATGGGTGGCGAGCGATTTTGCGCTCTCGAAGGCCGAGC
>JBHHTO010000006.1:0-26091 GCA_046753425.1 Rhodothalassiaceae bacterium
GCGATGCCGCGGCGAACAAGGATGCGGACGAAAAGAAGGGCAAGGAGGAGGCCGCGGCGGAGTGACGACGCGCCCTTCGGGGGGCGCGCCGGACCGCCGCGCTTCGGACAGGACACAGGGACAGCAAGGACAGGACGATGGCTGAGATCACGGCATCGATGGTGAAGGATCTGCGCACCAGGACCGGTGCGGGCATGATGGACTGCAAGAAGGCACTGACCGAGACCGGCGGCGATCTCGAGGCCGCGGTCGACTGGCTGCGCAAGAAGGGCCTGGCTGCGGCGGCGAAGAAATCCGGCCGTGTCGCCGCGGAAGGCCTGATCGGGGTCGCCGTCGAGGGCACGAAAGGTGCCATGGTCGAGGTCAATTCCGAGACCGACTTCGTTGCCCGCAACCCGCAGTTCCAGGACTTCGTGCGCACCGTTTCCGGGCTCGCTCTGGCCGTTGACGGCGACATGGAGGTGCTTCTTGCCGCCGACTATCCCGGGAGCGGTCGCACGGTGGCGGACGAAAGGACGCATCTCGTCGCCACCATCGGCGAGAATATCGGCGTGCGCCGGGCCGTCACGATTGCGGTCAGGGAGGGGCGCGTCGGTTCCTATGTCCATGCGGCAAGCGCGGAGGGGCTCGGCAAGATCGGCGTTCTCGTGGGCATCGAATCGGTGGCCGATGCGGCGGTTCTCGCGCCGCTCGCCAAGCATCTCGCGATGCATATCGCGGCGACCGCGCCGCAGGCCCTGACGATTGCCGACCTCGATCCGGCCGTGGTCGAACGCGAAAAGGCCGTTCTCGGCGAGCAGGCGCGGGCCTCCGGCAAGCCGGAGGCGATCATCGAGAAGATGGTCGAGGGCCGCCTGCGCAAGTTCTACGAGGAGGTCGTCCTGATGAAGCAGGTCTCGGTCGTCGATCCCGACCGGCGGATCGAGGAGGTCATCGCCACGGCATCGAAGGAGGCGGGGGCGCCCGTCACGGTGACCGGCTTTGCGCGCTTCGCGCTCGGTGAGGGCATCGAGAAGAAGGACTCGGATTTTGCCGCCGAGGTGCAGGCTGCGGTCGGCGGCTGATCCTGTCGTCGGGGAATCTGCTGCAAGGGCCTGACGTCATTCCGGCGTCGGGCCCTTTTTCACACGCCGCGCCGGTTATCGCTTGTGGCGCTGGGAGGCACAAGCCGTTAAGCTACGCGCGCTTGCACGGAAGGGACGACCGCTTCAACAGGGCCCGGCAATGACGACACCAAGATACAAACGCATCCTGCTCAAACTGTCCGGCGAGGCGCTCATGGGGGCCGGCAGCTACGGCATCGACCCCGAGGTGATCGATCGCATCGCCGGCGAGATCGAGCTCGCGCGTGGCCTTGGGGTCGAGATCTGCGTCGTTGTCGGCGGCGGCAACATCTTTCGCGGCCTGTCGGCCGCTGCCTCCGGCTTCGACCGTGCGTCGGCGGACTATATGGGCATGCTGGCGACCGTCATGAACGCGCTCGCGGTGCAGAACGCACTCGAGAAGCGCGGCGTGCATACGCGCGTGCTGTCGGCGATTCCGATGGCGAGCATCTGCGAGCCCTATATCCGCCGCCGTGCGATCCGTCACATGGAGAAGGGGCGGGTGGTGATCTTCGCCGCCGGGACCGGCAATCCCTTCTTCACCACCGACACCGCCGCCGCCCTGCGGGCCGCCGAGATGTCGTGCCAGGCCCTGCTGAAGGGAACCCAGGTCGACGGCGTCTATTCGGCGGACCCGAAAACGCATCCCGATGCCGAGCGTTATGACCGGCTCAGCTATATGGACGTGCTGCGCCGCGACCTGAAGGTGATGGACGCCTCGGCGGTCAGCCTTTGCCGCGAGAACCAAATTCCCATATTGGTGTTCTCGATCCAGGAGAAGGGCGAGCTGTGCCGCGTGCTCGAGGGCAATGGGTGCGCCACGATCGTGGGGGAGGAGCAGAAGTCATGACCGATCCGAATCTGAAGGATATCGAGCGGCGCATGCGGGGCGCGATCGAGGCGCTCCGGCACGAATTCGCGGGACTGCGCACCGGGCGCGCCTCGGCCGCCATTCTCGAGCCGATCACGGTCGAGGTCTACGGATCGCAGATGCCGCTCAATCAGGTGGCGACCATTTCGGTTCCCGAGCCGCGCATGCTCTCGGTGCAGGTCTGGGACCGCGGTAATGTCAGCGCCGTGGACAAGGCCATCCGCAGCTCCGGGCTCGGTCTCAATCCGCAGACCGAAGGCAATGTGCTGCGCATCCCGATCCCCGAGCTGAGCGAGGAACGCCGCCACGAACTGACCAAAGTTGCCGGCAAATATGCGGAACAGGCTCGGATCGCGGTGCGCAATGTGCGCCGCGACGGGATGGACCAGATCAAACGTCTCGAAAAGGCCGGCGAATTGAGCGAGGATGATTCGCACAAATGGGCGGAACGGGTGCAGAAGCTGACCGACGAGATCATCAAGGAGATCGACGAGATGCTCGCCCGGAAGGACGAGGAGATATTGCAGGTCTGATGCTGCCGGCACAGGCGATCGAGAAGACGGCGGCCGGACGCGTGCCGCGCCACATTGCCATCATCATGGACGGCAATGGGCGCTGGGCTGCGGCGCGCAGGCTGCCACGGGCGATCGGCCATCGGCGCGGCGCGGATGCCGTACGCCGTGCCGTCGAGGGTTGCATCGCGCAGGGCGTGTCGGTGCTGACGCTCTATGCGTTCTCGTCGGAAAACTGGAAGCGGCCGGCCGACGAGATCGAGGATCTGATGGCGCTCTTGCGCATCTATCTCGAGCGCGAGATCGACGAGCTCGATCGCAATCAGGTTCGGGTGCGTTTCATCGGCGATCGCGCACCTTTCTCCGAGGATCTGCGGGCGCTGATTTCGGATGCCGAGAGCCGCACGCGTGGCAATGGGCGGCTGACCCTGGTGATCGCCCTCAATTATGGCGGGCGCGCGGAAATCGTCGAGGCCTGCCGGCGGATCGCACGCGATGTGGCGGAGGGGCGGCTCGATGCGGCAGAGATCGACGAGGCGGCGCTGGCGGCGCGGCTCCATGCCCCGGACCTGCCCGACCCGGATCTTGTCATCCGGACGAGCGGCGAGCAAAGGCTGAGCAATTTTCTCCTGTGGCAGTCGGCCTATGCCGAGCTCCTGTTCCTCGATCTGCTGTGGCCCGATTTCGACGCCACCACGCTTGCCGCCGCGATCGCCGAATTTCAGAGCCGGGAGAGGCGGTTTGGCGGAAGATGACACGATGGCCGTGGAAAACACGGTGACGGAAGCCGAGCAGCACGAGCCGCCGCCGCATCTGGCGACCCGCGTCATCTCGGCGCTTCTACTCATTCCGGTCGCGCTCGCGGCGGTCTGGCTCGGCGGCATCTGGTTTGCCGGCCTGCTCGGTATCGGCGGCTTTCTGATGGCTCTCGAATGGGCGACGCTGATCGGGCTTGCGGGCAAACGTCTCCTCGCCTTCGCCATCGTCTCGCTGCTCGTCGCGACCGGATTCGTGGCCTCCGCCGGGGCCGCCCCCGATCCGCGGTGGATTATCGCTGTTCTCGCGCTCGGTGCGGTGACGGCGATTGCCGGTTTTGCGCTCCGCCGGTCGCGGACAGGCTGGATCGGTCTTGGCATCGTCTATTGCTGGGCGCCGGTCTACGCGCTGGCGTGGTTGCGCGCGAGCGAACACGGGCTGTGGTGGGTGGCCTGGGTCCTGCTCGTGGTCTGGGGAACCGATATCGGGGCCTATTTTGTTGGCCGCGCGGTGGGCGGTGCCAAACTCGTGCCACATATCAGCCCCAATAAGACCTGGTCCGGTCTTGTCGGCGGCATGGTGCTGGCGGCGGTGGCGGCGGCTGTTGCGGCGCGCTGGTTCGCGATGGAGTCGGTCCTTGCGCTGGCCATCGCGGCGGCGGGGCTGGCGGTGGTGGCACAGGCCGGCGACATTGCGGAGAGCGCCATCAAGCGGCATTTCGGAAAGAAGGACTCGGGCTGGATCATCCCCGGGCATGGGGGAATCCTCGATCGCGTTGACGGCCTCGTTCTTGTGACGCCATTGGTGGCCCTTGTGGTCGCCATCTGGGGCTGAGACCGGCATAGGGCAGAGAGATCATGCGGGGCGTGCGGAGCGTCACAATCCTCGGATCGACGGGATCGGTCGGGCGCAGCACGATCGACCTGATCGAGCGACATCCGGGGCGCTTCCGGGTCGCCGCACTGACCGCCAACGAGAATGTCGCCCTGCTCGCCGAGCAGGCGCGAAGGCTGCGACCGCGCCTCGCGGTGATCGCCAAGGAGGCGCATCTGGAAAGGCTCAGGGCCGAACTTGCGGGGACCGGCATCGAGACGGCGGCGGGCCGGTCAGGCCTTCTCGATGCCGCGACGCTTGACAGTGACTGGGTGATGGCCGCCATCGTCGGTGCCGCCGGTCTTGCCCCGACGCTCGCCGCGGTGCAGCGCGGCGCCGTCGTCGGGCTCGCGAACAAGGAGTGCCTGGTCTGCGCGGGGGGCATCGTCATGGAGGCCGTGCGCGCGCATGGCGCGACGCTGCTGCCGGTCGATTCCGAGCACAATGCGATCTTTCAGGTGTTCGACTTCGAGCGTCCGGAGACCGTCGAAAGCATCATCCTGACCGCATCAGGCGGCCCGTTCCGGACGCGTGAGCGGCACTCGCTTGTGGATATCACGCCCGAGGAAGCGGTGCGCCACCCCAACTGGTCGATGGGGGCCAAGATCTCGGTCGACTCCGCGACCATGATGAACAAGGGGCTCGAACTGATCGAGGCGTTCCACCTGTTTCCGCTCGAGGCCGACCGGATCCGCATTCTCGTGCATCCGGAATCGGTCGTCCATTCGCTGGTCGAATACCGCGACGGTTCGGTTCTGGCGCAGCTCGGCAGCCCCGACATGCGGACACCGATTGCCTATGCCCTCGCCTGGCCGGAGCGGATCGATGCGCCGGTGAAACGGCTCGATCTGGCGGCGATCGGCAGGTTGCATTTCGAAGAGCCCGACGCCGAACGCTTTCCCGCCATCGCCATGGCCCGGGCGGCGCTCGTCGAGGGCGGGTCGGCGCCCACCATCCTCAATGCGGCGAACGAGGTTGCGGTCGCGGCCTTTCTCGCCCGGCGGATCGGCTTTCTCGACATCACGCGCGTCGTCGCCGACATGCTTGCGGCGATTCCGGCGCGGCCGCTCGCCGATCTTGAGGAGGTGATCGCCATCGATCGCGAGACGCGGGAAAGGGCCGACGAGATGGTCAGGGCGCTGACATGAAGGGGCGCAAGGCGGGCAGCGTGACATGACGGTCGAGGGACCCGGTCTCATTTTCACGATCATCAGTTTTCTGGTCGCGATCAGCGTCCTCGTCTTCGTGCACGAATGGGGACACTACATCGTCGCCCGCTTGTTCGGGGTCCGGGTCGAGGTGTTCTCGATCGGCTTTGGTCCCGAGATCTGGGGGCGCACGGACCGTCACGGAACGCGCTGGAAGGTGAGCGTGCTGCCGATTGGCGGCTATGTGCGCTTTTTCGGCGATGCCAACGAGGCAAGCCGGGCACGCGAGGACATCGAACGCCTGACACCGGAGGAGCAGGCGCTGTCCTTCCACCACAAGAGCGTGGGCGCGCGCATGGCAATCGTCGCCGCCGGACCGGTGATCAATTTCCTGTTCGCGATCCTCATCTATGCGGCGCTGTTCGTCAGCTTCGGGCAGAGCTATCAGCCACCCGAGGTCACCGAAGTCCTGCCCGATTCACCGGCCGCGGCGGCGGGCCTTGCGCCCGGTGACCGAATCGTCCGGGTTGCCGGCACCGAGATCGAGACGGCGCGCGACCTCGTCCGCGTGGTCGGCCTCTATCCCGGACTCCCGGTCGAGATCGAGGTGGACCGTGCAGGCACGCATTTCACGCGTGAGGTGAGGCTCGCGCGCGTCGTGCAGACCGACCGGTTCGGCAATGAATATGCGCGCGGACAACTGGGCGTGAGACTCGGCGGCGAACGCGAGGTGCACAGCCTCGGTCCGGCGCGGGCGCTGGTCGCCGCCGGTGCCGAGACGGTCGACATGGTGCGCATGATGCTGGTCGCCACGGGCCAGGTGATCATGGGCGTGCGCTCGGTCGACGATCTCGGCGGCCCGGTGCGGATCGCCAAGATCACGGGCGAGCAGGCCTCGCTCGGCCTCGTCGCCTTCATCGAGTTCATCGCCCTCATCTCGATCAATCTCGGGCTCGTCAATCTGTTCCCGATCCCGATGCTCGATGGGGGTCACCTCCTGTTTCTCGTGGTTGAGGGACTGAAGGGCTCACCGCTCAATCCACGCCTTCAGGAGCTCGGCTATCTCGTGGGGCTCGCTTTCATCCTGACCCTGATGCTGTTTCTTACCTGGAATGACTTGCAATCCTTGTGACGCTGGGACAGTCTGCCGGCGCTCCGGGGCCAAAGGACAAGAAAAAAGGTTGCTTTCCGTGCATGGCAAGAAGCTGGTGAAAGCGGTCGTCGTCACCGTCGCATGGGCGTTCGTCCTGTTCGGCGTGACGGGCAGCGTCGGCGCGCAACCGCTGCAGCAGATTCCGGTTTCCGGAGGCGTCATCGAAGGCATAGCGGTGCGTGGCAACCAGCGCATCGAACCGGCGACCATCGCCTCCTATCTGACGGTCCGCATCGGCGATCCCTTCGATCCCGCGGCGCTCGACGAAAGCCTCAAGCGCCTGTTCGCGACCGGGCTGTTTGCGGATGTCTCCTTCGAACGCAGCGGCGACACGCTGATCATCAATGTCACCGAGAACCCGATCATCAACCGCATCATTTTCGAGGGCAACAAGCGGGTCAAGAACGAGGATCTGAGCAACGAGGTTCAGTTGCGCCCGCGCATCGTCTTCACGCGCGCCAAGGTACGGGCGGATGTACAGCGCATGCTCGCCCTCTACCGCGCCAAGGGCCATTTCGCGGCGGTGATCGAGCCCAAGGTGGTGCAGCTGCCGCAGAACCGTGTCGATCTCATCTTCGAGATCTCCGAAGGTCCGAAATCGAAAATCCGGCGCATCAACTTCATCGGCAACAAGGTTTTCTCCGACAGCGAGCTGCGGGACGAACTGGCAACGCAGGAAGCGCGCTGGTGGAAGATCTTCGGCAGCAACGATACCTTTGATCCGGACCGCCAGGCCTTCGATCGTGAACAGCTCCGGAAATTCTACCTTAATCACGGTTATGCCGATTTCCGGGTCATTTCGGCCGTCGCCGAGCTCACCCCCGACCGGCGGGACTTCATCGTCACCTTCGTCGTCGAGGAGGGGGTGGTCTATCATTTCGGCAAGGTCGAGATCGAAAGCGAGATCCGCGACATCAACCCGGATTTCTTCCGCGCCTTTCTCCTCATGCGCGAGGGCGACCGCTACAGCCTCGACAAGGTGACCAATTCGGTCGACCAGCTCACCAACGCGGCCGGCATTCTCGGTTATGCCTTCGTCAATATACGCCCTATTCCGCAGCGCCATCGCGACAGCCGGACGCTCGACATCACCTTTCACGTCCTCGAGGCGCCGCGCGTCTATGTCGAGCGCATCGACATTCACGGCAACATTCGTACCCGCGACTACGTCATCAGGCGCGAGATGCGTCTTGTCGAGGGTGATGCCTTCAATCTCGCCAAGGTCGAGCGCTCGAAGGCGCGCATCCAGCGCCTCGGCTTTTTCCGCGAGGTGGAGATCGAGCAGCTTCCGGGCAGCAGGCCTGACCGCATCGTCCTTGATGTCAATGTCGAGGAGGACAACACCGGCGAGCTGTCGCTGAGTGCCGCCTTCTCGAGCACCGAGAATTTCATCTTCCAGTTCTCGATCCGGCAGCGCAACCTGCTCGGCCGCGGTCAGGACCTGCGGCTCAATTTCGCGATCTCGAGCATCAGCCGGCAGATCGATATCGGCTTCACCGAACCGGCCTTCCTCGGCCGCAATATCTCGGCCGGCATCGATCTCTTCACCCTCAACACGCAATTCAGCACGCGCAGCAGCTTCGACACCAGCTCGACCGGCACCTCGTTGCGGCTCGGGCTGCCGATCGGCGAGCGCTCGGCACTGGCCCTGCGCTACACCTTCCGTGTCGACAAGCTCGATGTGCGCTTCAACTCCACCTCGCGCTTCATCCTCGATGCCCTCGGCTCCTTCACGACCTCGCTCTTTGGCTACAGCCTGATCTATGATTCTCTCGATCATCCGATCAAGCCGACGCGCGGTACGCGGGCGGTGCTGAGTCAGGACCTTGCCGGCCTTGGTGGCGACGTCTTCTACTTGCGGAACACCATTGATTTCGATCGCTTTTTCCCCTTGCCCTTCGGCTTCCGGGGGCGGCTCGGGGCCGAAGGCGGCTATATCAAGGGATTGGGTCAGGATGTGCGGATCAATGATCGCTTCTTCCTCGGCGGACCCAAGTTCCGCGGCTTTGACATCGCCGGTGTGGGGCCGGCATCGGTGTTTGTCGACGATAAGGGCAATGCCACATCGCGGCCCAACTTCATCGGCGGCCAGACCTTCTATCTCGGCTCCGCGGATCTCTTCATCCCGCTCGGCTCGGCGGCGCAGGAGCTCGGTGTGCAGCTCAGCATCTTCGCCGACGCGGGCGCGCTCTTTGGTCTCGGCAATCTCCGTGACATTCCGGGCGAGCGCATCGTCGGCAACAGCGCCTCGCCGCGCGTTGCCGTGGGCATCGGCGTTGGCTGGGATTCGCCCTTCGGGCCATTCCGCATCGATCTGGCAAAAATCTTGCGGAACAAGCCATTCGACGATACCCAGACCTTCGGATTCAATGTCGGAACCAGCTTCTGACCTGTCAAAGAGAGGATCACCCCGTGATACGCAAATTTCTTCTTGTTCTCGGCCTCCTGTTTCCGGCCGCCCTGGCACAGGCCCAGTCCACTCCCGTTGCGAAGATTCTGGTTGTCGATTTCGATCGCGTCTCGCGTGAATCGCTCGTCGGCAAGGACATTTCCGCGCAGTTCGAGTCCAACCGCCTGAGCCTCGAGCAGCAGGCACGCGAGGTCCAGCAGGCACTGAGCCAGGAGCAGAGCGACCTCGAACAGCAGCGCAGCATCATCAGCCAGGACGCCTTCCAGGAGCGGGTGCGGGCGTTCCAGCAGAAGGCGCAGCAGAAGCAGAACCAGTTGAAGCAGCTCACCAACCAGGCGCGGCAGAGCATGCAGCAGGCCAATCTCGAGGTGCAGCGCGTGCTGCGGCCGATCGTCAAGAACCTGATGGAGGAGAAGGGCGCCAATTTCGTCCTCGACAAGGCGCTCGTCGCGCAGCATGCGGGCGGCCTTGATATCACGACGGAGGTCATCGAGCGGCTCGACCAGGCAATGCCCACCTACAAGGTGAATCTGCCCGATCCCAACAGCCTGCAGGCGGGCAACTGAGGCGCGATGGCGATGACGGATCAGGCGCCGGAAGGGAGCGGCGGCGGGACGCTCGAATGTCTCGAAATTGCGGAGATTATCCGCAAGCTCCCTCATCGCTATCCGTTTCTGCTCGTCGATCGCGTGCACGATATCGTGCCCGGTGAAAGCGCCACGGGGCAGAAGAACGTCACCATCAACGAGCCTTTCTTTCCGGGACATTTCCCGGCGAGGCCGGTGATGCCCGGCGTCCTGATCATCGAGGCCATGGCGCAGACCTGCGCCGTTCTGGTGATCCACACGCTCGGGGCCGAAGGGGAGGGGCGCCTCATCTATTTCATGGGCATCGACGATGCCCGGTTCCGGCGCCCGGTCGTGCCCGGCGACGTGCTGCGGATCGAGGTCCGCAAGCTGCGCGGCCGCGGCAATGTCTGGCGCCTCGCCTGCATCGCCAGGGTAGAGGGCGAGACCGCCGCCGAGGCGACGATCACCGCCATGCTGCTGCCGCCCAGCGACAGCGCGTCCTAGCGCCTGCGCCCGCGCGCCGCGCGGAATGTCTTCTCAGCCACGCTGATCGATCGGCACATAATCGCGCCGCGTCGCGCCGGTATAGAGCTGGCGCGGACGGCCGATGCGCTGCACCGGATCGGAAATCATCTCGTTCCACTGCGCGACCCAGCCGACGGTGCGTGCGATCGCGAAGAGGACGGTGAACATCGAGGTCGGGAAGCCCATCGCCGAGAGGATGATGCCGGAATAGAAGTCGACATTGGGATAGAGCTTCTTCTCGATGAAATAGTCGTCCTCGAGCGCGATACGCTCAAGTTCGCGCGCGACATCGAAGAGCGGGTTGGACACATTGAGCTCGTCGAGCACCTTGTGCGCCTGCTCCCGCAGCACCCGGGCCCGCGGGTCGTAGTTCTTGTAGACGCGATGGCCGAATCCCATGAGGCGGAAGGGATCGTTCTTGTCGCGCGCACGCTCGATATAGTGCGGGATCCTGTCCGGCGTGCCGATCTCCTCGAGCATCTTGAGGGCCGCCTCGTTGGCGCCGCCATGGGCTGGCCCCCAGAGACAGGCGCAGCCGGCGGCGATGCAGGCGAAGGGATTGGCGCCCGAGGAACCGGCAAGACGCACCGTCGAGGTCGAGGCGTTCTGCTCGTGGTCCGCATGCAGCGTGAAAATGAGGTCCATTGCCCGCTCGAGCGTCGGCGAGACGACATAGTCCTCGCACGGTACAGCGAACATCATGTGCAGGAAGTTGGCGGCGTAGGAGAGATCGTTACGCGGATGGATGAAGGGCTGGCCGACCGAATATTTGTACGCCATGGCGGCGATGGTCGGCATCTTGGCGATCATGCGATAGCTCGCGATCTGCCGCTGGCGCGGATCCGAGATGTCGGTGCTGTCGTGATAGAAGGCGGCGAGCGCTCCGACCACGCCGACCATCACCGCCATCGGGTGCGCGTCACGGCGAAAACCGCGGAAGAAGAGCGAGATCTGCTCGTGCACCATGGTGTGATAGGTGATGTCGCGGATGAAGCGCTCGCGCTGCGCCCGCGTCGGCAGCTCGCCATGGAGGAGCAGATAGGCGACCTCCATGAAGTCGCTCTTCTCCGCGAGCTGTTCGATCGGATAGCCGCGATAGAAAAGCTCGCCCTTCTCGCCGTCGATAAAGGTGATCTTGGATTCGCAGCTCGCGGTCGCCGTATATCCGGGGTCGTAGGTGAACATCCCGGTCTTGCGATAGAGCGAGCGAATGTCGATGACCTTGGGACCGAGCGTGCCGGACAGCACGGGCAGGTCGAGGGCAAAGTCGTCTCCGGTCAGATGGGCGGTCTCTGCGGGCGAGTTCGGGGTCGTCTTCTTGCTCATCATGATCTCCTTCTTTCTCGTCCGTTCGGGTGCGGATGGCGTCAGGCAACGCTTTTGCCGACTCGTCCCGCCATGGTCATCTGGTCGCGCAGCCGGGCAAGGCTTTCCTCCTTCCCGAGGACCGCCAGCACGTCAAAGATCCCCGGCGACACGGTGCTGCCTGTGAGTGCCGCCCGCAGCGGCTGCGCGATCGCACCGAGCTTGAGCCCCCGTTCGGCGGCATGCGCCTTGATCGCTTCCTCGAGCGCCGCCGCGTTCCAGGACTCCACGTCTTGCAAGAGGTCGTGGATCGCCGCCAATCGTTCGCGTGCCATATCGTCAAGAAGCGCATCGGCAGCTTCGCTCATGATGAGGGGGCGCGCCTTGAAGAGGAACAGTGAGGCCTCGGCCAGCTCGATGAGGGTGCGCGCGCGGGCCTTGAGCCCGGGCATGGCCTCCTTGAGGCGCCGCGCCTCGGCGTCTTTCAGCGGCCTGCCGAGAGCCTTCTCGACGAACGGGCGCGCCTCCCGCGTCAGACGGGCGTCGTCGGCGAGGCGGATATAGTGGCCGTTGAAGTTCGCCAACTTCTTGAAGTCGAAGCGGGCCGGGCCGCGGCCAATCCCCTCGAGGCTGAACAGCCGGATCGCCTCCCCGGTGGAGATAATCTCGGTATCGCCATGGCCCCAGCCGAGGCGCAGAAGATAGTTGCGCATCGCCTCGGGGAGATAGCCCATCTCCCGATAGGCGGCGACGCCGAGGGCGCCGTGACGTTTCGAAAGCTTCTTGCCGTCGGGGCCGTGGATGAGCGGGATGTGGGCATAGACCGGCTCCTCCCAGCCCATGGCGCGGATGATCTGGAGCTGCCGGAAGGCGTTCGTCAGATGGTCGTCCCCACGAATGACGTGCGTTACCCCCATATCGTGATCGTCGACCACGACCGACAGCATATAGGTGGGCGTTCCGTCCGAGCGCAGCAGGATCATGTCGTCGATCTCGCTGTTCGGAACCCGCACCGTGCCCTGCACCTTGTCATCGATTACGGTTTCGCCCTCGCGCGGTGCCTTGAAACGCAGGACCGGCGCGGCGCCGGCGGGGGCCCGGGAAGGATCGCGGTCGCGCCAGGGGCTGTTAAAGCGCAGCGGCTTGCCGGCGGCCCGCGCCTTTTCCCGTGCGGCGCGGATCTCCTCCTGGCTCGCATAGCAGTGATAGGCATGGCCGGCGGCGCGCAGCGCCTCGGCCACTTCGCGATGCCTGTCGGCGCGGGCGAACTGCGACACGGCCTCGCCGTCCCAGTCGAGGCCCAGCCAGGCGAGCCCGTCGAGAATGGCGCGGATCGCGTCCTCGGTCGAGCGTTGCCGGTCGGTATCCTCGATGCGCAGCAGGAAGCGGCCGCTGTGGTGACGGGCGAACAGCCAGTTGAAGAGCGCCGTCCGCGCGCCGCCGATGTGCAGATAGCCGGTCGGCGATGGCGCGAATCGGGTCACGACGGGGCGGTGGGGTGAACCCATGGTTTTCTGGCTCTTCACGATCGTTTAAACTGGTCACCGCGGGTCCGGCCGGAGTGCGGCAAACCGGCGACGCGAGGGCATCGGGGCGCGCCCGCGGGGCCTTCTAGCATATCGGGTGCACGCTGACAAAGGGGCAGCAACATATCGGAATCGGCGGCGGCCTCGCCAGCTTATGGGAGCAGATGGCATGGCCGCGCCTCGCGGTCCTGTTCGCAGAAGAGCGCGACCGCTGGGTGCTCTGGCTGCCGGTGCCGCCGGCGCTTGGCATCCTTGCCTATTTTGCCTTGCCGTTCGAGCCGCCGGCGGTCCTGACCGGCCTTGCACTCATAACCGCGATTGCGCTCTTGCTGGTGTTGAATCGGCAGCACCGGCTGGTTGCCATCGGTATCCTGCTCCTCGTGTCGGGCTTCGCGATCGCGCAGTGGCGCACGCTTGCGGTGGCGGCACCGGTGCTGCGTGGCGAGATCGGTGCCGTCAATGTGACAGGACAGGTCGACCGGATCGAACCGCAGGCGGACGGCGGCGTGCGGCTGGTGCTCGCCGGACCGCAGATCGCCGGCCTCGCTACCGGAGCGACGCCGCGCAAGCTGCGGCTCAGCGTTCGCACGGATGCAGCCGGCATTGCCCCCGGGGATCGGGTGCGTCTTCTCGCAAGCCTGCGCTCGCCACCCGGACCGGTGGCGCCGGGAGCCTTTGATTTCGCGCGCAAGGCCTATTTCGAGGGCGTGGGTGGGGTCGGCTTTTCGCTGTCGGCACTTGACCGCGTCGGGCCACCAGCGGGATTTGCCTTCTGGCGCCTGGTGCACCGCCTGCGGCTCGCGGTCGACGCGCGCATCCGGGCCCGGGTCGAGGGGCGTGCCGGGGCCATGGCGTCGGCGCTTCTCACCGGCCTGAGGGGCGGCATTCCGGAGCCGGACGAGGCAGCCATGCAGACGGCGGGGCTGGCCCATCTGCTGGCCATTTCCGGCCTGCACATGGGGCTCCTGACTGCCAGCGCCTTCTTTCTCGTGCGACTTTTCCTCGCCGCCATTCCGTCCTTCGCCCTGCGCCGGGACACGCGCAAGGCCGCGGCAATCGTCGCCTGGCTCGTTGCCTTCGGCTATCTGCTGCTCGCCGGCGCCACCTATCCGACCCAGCGCGCCTTCGTGATGACCAGCGTCGTCCTGTTCGCGCTCCTTCTCGACCGGCAGGTGCTGTCGCTCCGCCTCGTCGCTTTCGCGGCGCTGGTCATTTTGGCGCTGGCCCCGGAATCGCTTCTGTCGGCGTCCTTCCAGATGTCCTTTGCCGCCGTGGTGGCGCTGGTCGCGGTCTATGAGCGCCTCGGCCCGGGATGGCGGGAATGGCGGCGCGAAGCGAACGTGCCGCGCCGCCTCGCACTCTATTTTCTCGGCGTGCTGCTGACCACCGCCATTGCCGAGCTCGCGATTGCGCCCTTTGCCGCCTATCATTTCAACCGCCTCACCACTTACGGATTGCTCGCCAATCTTGTCGCCGTTCCGGTGATGGCCTTCTGGGTCATGCCGCTCGGGCTCGCGGCGCTGGCGCTGATGCCCTTCGGGCTCGAAGCGGTCGCCCTCACACCGATGGGCTGGGGCACCGAGCTCGTGCTGCGGACCGCCGGCGAGGTGGCGGCGCTGCCGGGCTCGGCCGTTCATGTGCCGGCCTTTCCCGGGCTCGCACTGTTCTTCGGCAGTCTCGGTGGCCTGTGGGTGCTGCTCTGGCGCACACCGTTCCTGCGTCTGCCGGCGCTGCTGCCGCTTGCCGTCGCGACAGCGCTCCTTGCGCGCACGCAGACGCCCGATCTTCTCGTCGGCCGCGACGGCGGACTTGTCGCGCTTGTCTCCGACGACGGCCTTTTTGTCTCCTCGCTGGTGCGGGGGCGATTCGAGCGTGCGGCCTGGGCCCGCCATTATGCCCGCGACACGGTGCGGCGCTGGGACCGGCGGGACGCCCGGGGGGTGGCACCGGTCCGCTGCGATGCCGCTGGCTGCCGATTGACGCTCGAGCATGACGGCATCCCCGTCGAGGTTGCCGTTGCGGCCGCACCTGACGCCCTTCTCGATGACTGCCGACGGGCGGATCTGCTGATCGCTCCCTTTGTCATCGAGACCTGGTGTCCGCACCCGCGCTGGCGCATCGATCGCACCGCCATCCTCAAGGGCGGCGCCCACGCGATCTATGTCCGGAGAGGGCAGGTGCGGATCGACACCGTCGCCGAAAGCCGCGGCATCCGGCCATGGAGCCGGCCATGACGGGACAGTGAAGGAAGTGGCGCGCAACCCGTCCCGCCCCGACTGCATCCAGCGCGGGGGCAAGCCAGGGACAGGGGCGACAAAGGTCCTCAGTAGCGCCGCAGAAGTGCCTTCAGGCGCCCCTGGATGCGCACCCGTTCAGCGGCCAGCCGTTGCGGCTCGTAGCGCGGGTTTTCGGGCAGGAGCGTGACCTCCGGCCCGGCCTGCCGAAGCCGCTTGAGCGTCGCTTCCTCATTGTCGACGAGGGCAACCACGATCTCGCCGTCACGGGCGGTCTCGCAACTCTCGACAAGAATGATGTCGCCGTCCAGGATGCCGGCCCCGACCATGCTGTCGCCCTCGACGGTGAGGGCGAAATGGCGCCCCGGCCCCAACATTTCAGGTGGCACGGCGATATGACTGTCGACCCGCTCGAGCGCCTCGATCGGCGTACCAGCGGCGATCTTGCCGTGCAGCGGCACCTCGATCCGCTCGAGCACCGGCGGCGCCGAGCCCGGTCGGGTGAACGGAACGACCTTGGCGCCAGCGCGGCTGCTGCCGGCGACCGCCTCGGGGAGGCGCAGCACCTCGAGCGCCCGCGCGCGGTTGGGCAGGCGCCGGATGAAGCCGCGATCCTCAAGCGCCGTCACGAGACGATGGATGCCCGATTTCGAACGCAGTCCCAGCGCCTCGCGCATCTCGTCATAGGAGGGCGAGACGCCGCTTTTCTCAAGACAGTCGTGAATATAAAGCAGCAACTGCCGCTGTTTTGCGGTGAGCATCGGGGCCTCCGCACCATGTTTCCGGTCTGTTCCAGTTTAGTTCTCTGGCGCGTTCTGTCAAGCGCCCGGTTGCGGATCGAGAAGATAGGCCTCGAGAACGTCGCCCGCAGCGGCGGCCGGGGCATGCGCCGGGCGATGGATGAGGGCGTCGGCGCGGGCAAGCGCCGCCTGCAGGCTGCTGTCCTGCAGGCCCTGAAGCGAGAGCAGCGGCATGCCGTCGCCTTCGCCACGAATCTTCGCCCTGAGGAAGGCTTCGCGCGGGCCATTGGCGGCGAGCGGTTCGGCACAGCGGCCGCGAATCTTCACCGGCAGCCGCGGCTGCCCCCCGGCAAGGCGATCGACGGCGGGACCGAGATAGAGAATCGCGCACAGCATGGCGGAAACCGGGTTGCCCGGTAGTCCGAGCATCGGCATGGTGCCGAGACGCCCAAAGAGAAGCGGCTTGCCGGGTCGCTGCGCGACCTTCCAGAAATCGATCTCGAGCCCGATCTCGCCAAGACCGTTGCGGACGATGTCATAGTCGCCGACCGAGGCGCCGCCGACGGTAAGGAGCAGATCGGCGCCCGCTGCGCCGGCGATGTGCTCGTGCAGCGACTCACGCTGATCGCGCGCGATGCCGAGATCGAGCGCATCGCCACCGCGGGCGGCAATGAAGGCGGCGAGGGCGGGGGTGATCGACTGCACGATGCTGTTCGCGTCACTGCCGCTGCCCGGGCGCACGAGCTCGTCGCCGGTGGCGAGCAGGGCGATACGCGGTCGCCGGTGCACCCGCAGCCATGGTGCGTCTGCCGCCGCCGCGAGCATGAGGTGACGCGCGGCGAGGCGCGTGCCGGCTTCGAGCACCGTGTCGCCGGCGCAAAAGTCGATCCCGGCACGACGGATGTGACGGCCGGCCGCCGGTGCTGCGAGGATGCGCACGCGGTCCGCCGCCACCCGTTCGGTGTCCTCCTGGATGACGATGGTGTCGGCGCCATCGGGCACCGGTGCGCCGGTGAAGATGCGGACCGCCTCACCCGGTCTGATCGCGCCTTCGTGGACGCCGCCAGCCGGCGCCGCGCCGACGACCTTGAGCGCGACGGGTACCGTCCGCACATCGGCGGCGCGCACGGCATAGCCGTCCATCGCCGACATGTCGGCCGGGGGCTGGGTGCGACGGGCCACGACGGGTGCCGCGAGAACGCGTCCGGCCGCGGCGGTCAGCATCACCTCCTCGGCCGGGGTCGGCGACATGGCGTCAAGGATTCGCTGTCTCGCCTCGGCGACGCTCAGCATCAGGTCCCCTCCTCATGATAGTCGCCCGACGCCCCACCCGACTTGGCGACGAGCCGGATGTCGGTGATGCGCATGCCGCGCTCGACGGCCTTGCCCATGTCATAGAGCGTCAGCGCCGCAACACTGACCGCGGTCAGGGCTTCCATTTCCGCCCCCGTGCGCTGCTCGCAGGCGACCTCGGCGCGGATGGCAATGCCCTCCGCCACGGGCGCGAGCGAAACCGCGACATGACTCAGCATCAGGGGATGACAGAGCGGGATCAGGGTGGCCGTCCGTTTTGCCGCCATGATGCCGGCGATCCGTGCCGCCGCAAGCGCATCGCCCTTGCCGCCGCCGCCGGAGGCGAGCAGGTCGCGAGTCGCCGGCGCCATGCGCACGAGGCCGGCCGCGACCGCGGTGCGGCGGGTCACGTCCTTGCCACCGACATCAACCATGCGCGCGGCCCCGGTTTCGTCGAGATGGGTGAGAGTCCTCTTCGTCCCGGTCATGCGGCACTCTCCAGCAGGCGGCGGGTTGCGGCGGTGACGTCGCCCTGGCGCATGAGCGACTCGCCGATCAGAAAGCAGCCGATGCCGACGGCGGCGCAGCGTGCGAGATCCTGCGCTGTGGCGAGTCCGGATTCGGCGATGCCGATGCGATCCGCGGGGATCCTGGTCGCGAGAGCGAGACTCGTCGCGAGACTCACCTCGAGCGTCTTCAGGTTGCGGTTGTTGATGCCAATGAGCGGTGACGGGATGCGGGCCGCACGTTCCAGTTCCTCCGCGTCATGCACCTCGATCAGGACATCCATGCCGTAATCGGCGGCGGCGGCCGCAAGCTCGCCCGCGCAGACATCATCGAGCGCGGCAAGGATGAGCAGGATGCAGTCGGCACCGAGCGCGCGCGCCTCCGCGACCTGATAGGGATCGAGCATGAAATCCTTGCGTAGCACGGGCAGCGTGACCGCGGCCCGCGCCGCCTCGAGATGGGAATCGTCGCCCTGGAAATAGGGACCGTCGGTGAGGACCGAAAGGCAGGTCGCGCCACCGGCCTGATAGGCGCCGGCAAGGGCGGCGGGATCGAAATCGGCACGAATGAGACCCTTCGAGGGGCTCGCCTTCTTGATCTCGCAGATGAGCCCATAGCGCCCGCGGTTGCGTGCTGCCCGCAAGGCGGCGGCGAAACCGCGTGGCGGTGAGGCGGCCCGGGCAGCGGCGTCGACCGTAGCGAAGGGGCGCCGGGCCTTCCTTGCGGCCACATGTGCGCGTTTTCGGGCGCAGATCTCGGCAAGGATGTCAGCCATCGGCGGTGCCCTCCGGCGCCTCGCCATGGCTCAGACGCGCCCAGCGCGCAAGCAGCGCCGCCGCCGCGCCCGAATCGATGGCCTGTGCGGCGATGCGGACACCTTTGGCAAGATCGCCTGCACGCCCGGCAACGACGAGCGCCGCGGCCGCGTTGAGGAGCACAATATCGCGATAGGCGCCCGGTTTGCCGGCGAGCAGCGCCCGCAAGGCGCGCGCGTTCTCCGCGGCACTGCCGCCACGGATCGCCTCCAGCGGGTGGCGCGCGAGAGCCGCATCCTCGGGGCTGACCGAAAAGCGGCGCAATTCGCTGCCGTCGACGGCCACGACGTCGGTGGGCCCGGCGATGCTCAGCTCGTCGACACCGTCACGGCCGTGCACCACCCAGACCCGCTCGGACCCCAGCGCCATCAGCGTGCGTGCGAAGGGCTCGAGCCACGCCGGATCGAAGACGCCGATCACCTGGCGCCGGGTCTCGGCCGGATTGGCGAGCGGCCCCAGCATGTTGAAGATGGTGCGGATGGCGAGCATGCGGCGTACCGGCATGACATGGCGCACCGCATTGTGATGCCGCGAGGCAAGCAGGAAGCAGATCCCGAGTTTCTCAAGGCAGGCCTGCGCCCGCTGGGGCGGAATGTCGGTGGCGACGCCGAGCGCCTCAAGCACGTCGGCGGATCCCGACCGCGAGGACACCGCGCGGTTGCCGTGCTTGGCCACCGGAACGCCGCAGGCGGCGACGACGATCGCCGCCGCGGTCGAGACATTGAGCGTCGCATGTCCGTCACCGCCGGTGCCGCAGGTGTCGACGGCACCAGGCGGTGCCGGGATGCGCAGCGCCCGTTCGCGGAGGGCCTCGGCGCCACCGGTAAGCTCGTCGGCGCATTCGCCCTTGACACGCAGCCCCATGAGCAGGGCAGCGATCTCGGCATCGCTGGCCTCGCCCTCCATGATCAGGCCAAAGGCCTCGCGCGCCTCGGCACGGCTCAGATCCCGGCGTTCGGCGATCTTGTGAAGATAGGGTCGAAGCGGGGTCGGCGGACTCGACATGGCGTTCGTCAGGCGGCGGCGCGCGGACGCGCGAGGGCGATGAAATTGGCGAGCAGCCGGTGGCCATGCTCGGAGGCGATGCTCTCGGGGTGGAACTGCACGCCGTGGAGGGGATACTGCCGGTGCGCCAGCCCCATGATGATGCCGTCCTCGGTCTCGGCGGTAACCCTGAGCGCGGCGGGCAGGCTTGCGCGCTCGACGATGAGCGAATGGTAGCGCGTCGCGGTGAAAGGGGAGGGGATGTCGGCAAAGACGCCGCTGCCGTCGTGACGGATGGCGCTGACCTTGCCGTGCATGACCCGCGGCGCGCGCACGATACGGCCGCCGCAGACGGCGGCGATGGCCTGGTGGCCGAGGCAGACGCCAAGCACCGGCAGGCGCCCCATGGCCGCCCGGATCAGGGCCTGTGTGATGCCGGCGTCCTCGGGACGTCCCGGTCCGGGCGAGATGATCAGCCCTTCGGCACCCGCCGCGAGCACCGTCGCGACATCAATCGCGTCATTGCGATGGACCACCACCTCGGCTCCGAGCTCTTCCAGAAAATGGTAGAGATTGAAGGTGAAACTGTCGTAATTGTCGATCAGGATGAACATCTTGCAAATCCTGGCGGACAGTGACCGAGGAGGTGAAATCGATGGGACGACGACGGTGCCGGACGGGCCGGCGTGACCCCGCGGAAAGGAAGTCTTTACCAGTCTCGGCCCTAATGGGCCAGTTTTTCGATAACCGAACGCTTCGCCTCGTCTGAACCCCATGCCCGGACCGCGACAACGGCTCCAGCCCCGGAAGCAGTTCGGCCGCAAGATACCGCGGCCGCAGGTGCTGCGCCGTCATCGCCGCCGGCGTGGTTACGTGATCATGACCCGCATCGGGAGGGTCGCCCGGGCGCTGCTTGGCGTTGCCATTCTCCTCCTTGTGCTCGGGCTGCTTCTCCGTTTTGCCGGTCTCCTGCCGCTTGAGAAAAGTGAGGCCGAGGCGGGCGCTGCCGCGGCCTATGTCCCCGTTGCACCACCGCCACGTCACGCGGCAGGAAATCCGGTTGCCATCCGCGGTCCCACGCCGCCACCCGACGAGACCCTGCCGGACTGGCGTCGCTATGCTGCCGTCGCACCGCCCGACACCGGGCAGCCGCGCGTCGTGATCGTGATCGACGATCTCGGCCTCGATCGCGTGGCGGTGCGCCGGCTGGCCGCGATTCCGGGACCGCTGACGCTGTCCTTCCTGCCCTATGCCCCGGCACTTGCCGAGCAGACGGCGGTCGCCCGGGCCGCGGGTCACGAACTGCTCGTGCATCTGCCCATGGAGCCCAAGGGGGTGGCAAGCGACCCTGGTCCGATGGTTCTTGCCAGTGCCCTGTCCGCGGCCGAGTTCGACCGTCGGCTGGAGTGGAATCTTGATCGCTTTCCGGGCTTCGTCGGGGTCAACAATCACATGGGAAGCCGTCTCACCGAGAATCGCGCCGCGATGCGCCGCGTGATGCAGGTGCTGCGGCAGCGTGGCCTCCTGTTTCTCGACTCGCGGACGACGCCACGCACCGTCGCTGAAGCCGAGGCCGCCGCTGCCGGCGTGCCGCACGCGGCGCGACAGATCTTCCTCGACAACGAGCAGGATGCCAGGGCGGTGAGGACGCAGCTCGCCAAGCTCGAGCGCATGGCACGGCGGCGCGGCCTTGCCATCGCCATCGGCCATCCGCACCGGGAAACGATCGACGCGCTTGGCGAATGGATTCCCGCGGTCCGGCGGGCAGGGATCGCGATCGCCCCCCTGAGCGCAGCCGTCATTGCGCCGGCGACCGCTCCTCTCACCGCGACCGCCGCCGCAGGCCGCCGATAAAGGCCGGCAGGTCGGCAGCCCGATTCGGGTCAGCGATCCCCGTCTTCCTCGTCCGGCTCGAGAAGCCGGTGCAGGTGGACGACGACATATTTCGTCATGGCGTCGTCGACATGGGCCTGGCTTGCGCCGCGCCAGGCCTTGACCGCCTCGGCATAATTCGGGAAGAGGCCGACGAAGTCGATCGCCTTCAAATCCTCGAACTCATGCCCCTTCGGGTCCTTGACGCGGCCACCGAAGACGAGGTGCAGGAGTTGCTTTTCCGGTTCTTTCCCGTTCGCGGGCCGGCTCATCCAATCCTCCATCGCTTGCGACTGCCCCCGCGCGCCTGCGCGAATTGCGTGGACGCATAGCATCATTGGTGCCGTGAGCAAAGCGTCAGGGAGAGCCCCAGAGCCCCGCCGGCAGGCCGTCGATGATCCCGTCCCGCATATCAAGACCCGGCACGCGGTAAGGGGCGAGAAGCAGCGGCCCGTCGAGATCGACCCAGCGTGCCATCGGGGCGAGCAGCAGGGCCGGTGCGACGCCGAGCGAGGTGGCGACCATCGAGCCGACAAGAATGTCGAGACCGCGCCGCCGTGCTTCCTGTCCGAGGGCGAGAGCGGTGCTCAGCCCGCCCGCCTTGTCGAGCTTGATATTGACCGCCTGATAACGATCACGGAGCGCGGCGAGGCCGTCGCTGCCGTGAAAGGACTCGTCGGCACAGAGCGGTACCGGGCTTTGGAAGCCGGCGAGCGGCGCATCCCCGGCCGCGGGCAGCGGCTGCTCGATCAGCTCGACGCCGAGCCCTGCAGCAAGCGGGGCGAGCCGCCTGAGGTCGGCCATTGTCCAGCCTTCATTGGCGTCGACGATGAGCCGCGTCTCCGGGGCTTCCGCACGTATCGCCGCCAGCCGCGCGGCATCCGCGCGCGGCTCTCCGAGCTTGATCTTGAGCGCCCCCAGCCCGCGTTCCGCAGCTCCCGCCGCCGCTGCGGCCATGGCCTCGGGCGAATCGAGGCTGATCGTGAAAAAGCTCGGGATACGGACCGGCGCTGCGACCCCGGCAAGCGACCAGGCGGGTGTGCCGCTCCGGCGCGCGGTCCAGTCCCACAGCGCGCAGTCAAGGGCATTGCGCGCCGCCCCCGGTGGCAGAAGCTGACCCAGTGCCCGCCAGTCCAGCCCCTGTTCAAGCGCCGGCGCACAAGCGCGGAGCGCTGCCAGCGTCGCCGCGACCGTCTCGCCATAACGGGCATAGGGTACGGCCTCGCCGCGGCCGAAGCTGCCGCCACCGGTGACCGTGGCGACGATCACCTCGGCGGCCGTCTTCGTCCCGCGCGAGATGACGAAGGGTGCGGCGAGTGGCCATGTCTCGGCCTCGGCACACAGCGTCAGCCGGGGCAGCGCGATATCTGGCGGAATCCGGTGCCGGCCGCTCAATTGGTGGCAGCGGCGGTGCCCGCGTCTTCCGCGCCGCCGCCCTTGCGCAGCACGTCAAGAAGTCCGTCGAAGCCCTCCCTGGCGATGATAGAGGCGAATTCGTCGCGCTGCGTGATGGCCATCGAGATTCCCTCGACCTTGACGTCGACGATCTTGAACCCGTCGCCGATCTTGCGTACGCGCCAGTCGGCCGCGATCGGCTCGCCGCCGGGGCGGATCAGCGTCGTGCGCACGAAGATGTCCCGACTGCCGGCGGGTGCGGTTCCGCCGATCTCGATGGTCTGGTTGTTGTAATCGCCGAGACGGCGCGCGAACTTGTCGACGACATAGACCGGAAAGAGCTCGAAATACTCCTTGAGCTGCTCCTTTGTCGCGGTGCGCAGATAGCGGCCGAGAGACAGCCGGGCAAGGAAATCGATCGCGAAATCGCGCTGCAGGATGTCGCGGAAATTCTGCTCCCGCTGCTCAAAGGTGATGGTCGGGTCGCGCCAGATCGCCATCGCCTCGTCGGCGAGCTTGCTGATGAAGGCCTTTGCCGCTTCTGGGTCCTCGGATGCCTCCTGGCCCGCGGCCGGTGCGACGAGGCCGGAAAGGAAAGCCAGAAGCAGGGCGGCCAGGCCGAAAAGGCGGCGCAGGACGGCCACGCCATCAGCCGGTCGGGCAACAAATACATGCTTTCTCATGCGATCACGGGTCCCTTTTTTGTCGCGCCCGCGGGAGAGTGCCACAAGGGTGGCTGCTTTGCCATGGGCGCTTGATCATCCTCACCAATTCGTCACTTCGCCGTGCCCGTCGCAGCACGCAGATAGGCAATCAGGTCGCGCCGGTCCTCCGCCCGCCGGAAGCCGGCAAAGCGCATCGTGTTGCCTGGCAGAAAGCCGTCGGGATCCCTGAGCCAGGCATCGAGCCGCGCCTCCGTCCATTGAAAACCGGCTTCCCGAAGGGCCACCGAATAGCGGTCGTAATCCGGATCGGAGCCGGCGACACGGCCGAAGATGTGCGCAAGACTGGGGCCTTCCTGTGGCGCGCCGCGGCCGATTCGGTGGCATCCCTTGCAGGCGAAGAAGAGAATTCGTCCGCGTTCCGCATCGCCGCCTTGCCACGCGTCGGACTCGGTGGCAGCCGGATCATCGACGTCGGCGGTATCCGCGGACTGCGCCGCGGCAGGCCCGGGACGGAAACAAAGGACAAGGAGGAAAAGCGCAATGCCGAATCCTTTCAAGCTTGCCGCCATCGCCAAAGTCATGCCGCGAGCTGCGTGAACCGGCCATGAACGGAGAGCGCCGCCGCTCATTCCGCCGCCGCCTCCGCGGGCGCGACATAGGGGCGGATTTCACCGCTCCGGACTCGCGCCCGATAGCTGTCGAGCATGCGCTTCACCTCGCCCGACATGATGTAGAGCCCGATCATGTTGGGGAAGGCCATGGCCAGAACCATGGCGTCGGCGAAGTCCATGACGCTCGTGAGCTGCATCGAGGAGCCGATGATGACGACGACAAGATAGCCGAGCTTGAACATGAGTTCCGCCCGCTTCCGGTCGGTGCCGACGAGATAGAGGAAGGAGCGTTCGCCATAATAGTACCAGGTGATCGAGGTCGAGAAGGCAAAGAGAAGCACCGCCACCGAGAGCACGATCGGGAACCAGTCGATGACGGTGGCGAAGGCCGCCGAGGTGAGGGCGATGCCGTCCTCCTGGTACATGCCGGTGATGATGATGACGAGCGCCGTCATGGTGCAGATGACGACCGTGTCGATGAAGGGCTCGAGCAGCGCCACCATGCCTTCCGACACGGGCTCCGTTGTCTTGACCGCGGAGTGCGCGATCGCCGCCGAGCCGACGCCGGCCTCGTTCGAGAAGCTGGCGCGGCGCATGCCCTGCACCAGCACGCCGACGATGCCGCCGGCGACACCCTGGGGCAGGAAGGCGCCGGCGAAGATGGCGCCAAAGGCAGCCGGGATGTGCTCGAGATTGCTGCCCAGGATGACCAGGGCGGCGCTGATATAGACAAAGGCCATCAGCGGCACCAGGCGCTCGGTCACCCGGGTGATGGAGCGGATGCCGCCGATGATGACCATGCCGACGAAGATCGCATAGACGGCGCCGACGATCCATGGCTTGCCGGCCATGAAGCTGCCCTCGCCGAACAGCCAGGGCACCATCACGTCCATGAACTGCTGTGTCGACTGGTTGACCTGGAACATGTTGCCGGCGCCGAACGAACCGCCGATGCACAGCAGTGCGAAGATCACCGCCAGCACCCGGCCGAGCCCGCCGAGGCCGCGCTTTGCGAGCCCGCGCGAGAGATAGTACATGGGGCCGCCGGAGACGATGCCTTCGGCGTCGATCTTGCGGTATTTGACGCCCAGCGTGCACTCGGTGAATTTCGAGGTCATGCCGAACAGGCCGGCAAGGATCATCCAGAAGGTGGCACCGGGTCCGCCGATCGAGATGGCGATGGCGACGCCGGCGATATTGCCGAGCCCGACGGTGCCCGAGAGCGCCGCCGTCAGGGCCTGGAAGTGGCTGACCTCGCCCGGATCCTTGGGATCGTCATATTTTCCACTCGCCACCTCGATGGCATGGCGGAAGGCGCGGAAATTGATGAATTTCATGCGCAAGGTGAAGAAGAGGGCACCGCAGATCAGCCACAACACGATGAAGGGAAAGCCGAGGCTGCCATCGGCGAAGTCGGTCGCGAGGATGCCCTTTGCATCAAGCATGATCGCCGGTGCCGCGGCGGTCGGTGCACGGAGCGCAAGCACTGCGCCATCGGGAATGATCCCGAGCCCGTCCTCGGCGAAATCCTCCCCCGCCATGGCGGCAAGCCGTCCGGCGGTCGTCACCGGACCGCCGTTGAGGGCCAGCGCACGATGGCCTTCGCAAACGATGCCATCGCGGTCGGTCTCGTAGGTGACGGAGCGACCGCCGAGGCTGAGGGTGACGAGATCGCCCTCATGCGGGCGGGTGTCACCGAATCGGAGCTCCGCATGCGAGACCGGCTGCGCCGCCTTGAGCGGGATCTCCATGAAAATGATCCCGGAGACGAAATCGGTCACCGGTGCCACGGCGTCGTTGATGCGCTGTGCGACGCTGCGCGCGCCGTCGCATTGAGCGGTGACCACCGCTTCGGCACCCGTTGCCGGTGCCAGCATGGCGGCGGCGAGCGCGAGAATGGCGCTCTGGAGGAATCCTGCCATCGTGTTACCCCGTTACCCTTATCGATGTCCGGCCGCGGCTGGCGCGACCCGCTTGGCGGCGCATGCTAGCGGCGAGGAGGGGCGAGCACAACACGGGCGACTCCCGGCTCGCCTGGTCGTGAATGGACCACGACTCGTCGCGGCGGGCTTGCGCCTTGCCAGGCCGGCGCCGATGCATCGGTGCAGTTCCTCTTGCCCGGGAAGGAAGATCACGATGCGGCTTCTCGCGCTCCTCATCTCCGGCCTGATCGGCTATCTCCACACGCCCTGCCATACTGGCGCTGTTGCCGACGCCGCCCCCG
>JBHHTO010000007.1:0-25874 GCA_046753425.1 Rhodothalassiaceae bacterium
GGCTCTGCCCACCGCCTCGAGATGTACCAGGCGTTGCGCGAGATTGCCGAGTGCATGCGGGCTTTCGTCGCGAAGCTCGCGCACGGCATCGGCTGCAGCCGGCGCGAAAAAGGAGGGCCAGCCGGAGCCCGAATCGTATTTCGTGCCCGATTGGAAGAGCGCCGCCCCGCAGGCCGCGCAATGAAACATTCCGTCGCGTTTCTCCGCGAGCAGACGTCCTGAGAAAGGCGGCTCGGTGCCGCCCTGCCGGCAGATATAGTACTGCTCCGGCGTCAGCCTCTCGCGCCATGGGTCATCGCCGGCGCCGCGATCGCGCTCATCCATCGCGCCTTCCCCTATCGCGCCTCGCAGTGGAGGCAGAGCGCAAAGGTGCCCTGCGGGTCATGGAGCCAGGCGAAGCGGTCGAGCGTGGTCGTGAGCTGGCGGGCGATCGTTTGATAGGGCAAGCCGTGTCGGCCGCCTCGCGCTGGCATCAGTCCCAGCGCCTCGGCATCACCCTTGAGGCTCATGAGGATGCGCTCGAAGCGCGACGGCCGTTCCTCGATATAGCGAACGCCATAACGCCCCTCGGCGAGATCGACCCGCGCCGCTGCTGCCGCGACGGCATCGGCGAGCGTGCCCAGATGATCGACGAGCCCGAGTTCCCTGGCCGTCTCGCCGGCCCAGACACGCCCCTGCGCGATCCTGTCCACATCCTCGGGCGTCATGCCGCGACTCTCGGCGACGCGCTCGAGGAACTTGTGGTAACCGTTCTCGATGCTCGTCTGGATGAGGGCAGCGGCGTTCTCGTCAAGGCCGCGCGTCGGGTCAAAGGCGCCGGCAAGCGGTGTGGTGCCGATGCCGTCGGTGTGAACGCCAAGCGCATCGAGGCTGTCCTCGAAGGTGACGATGAGGCCGAAGATCCCGATCGAGCCGGTGACCGTCTCAGGCGCGGCCCAGATTTCGTCGCCGGCGGTCGAGATCCAGTATCCGCCCGAGGCCGCCACCGAGCCCATCGAGATGACCACCGGCTTGCCGCTCTCCTTGAGATCGAGAATCGCCTGGCGAATGATCTCCGAGGCAAAGGCGCTGCCGCCCGGGCTGTCGACGCGGATCACCACCGCCTTGACCCCGCTGTCGCGCCGCGCGCGGGCGATGAGGGCGAGGGCGTTCTCGCTCCCGATCTGGTCGCGCGGCGCCTTGCCCGGAACGATCGCCCCGCGCAGCGTGATGACGGCGATGGCGGGCGATCTGTCGCCGTTATCCGGGCTCAGGGTCTTGAGATAGTCGGTGTAGGAAATCTGGCGGAATCCCGTATTCGCATCGCTCCCCACGACCTCGGCCACGCCCTTGCGCATGGCGTCGCGCGAGCGCAGTTCGTCCACCCACCCTTCGCTCAGCGCGAAGCGCGCGCTGTCGCCGTCGACCGCCTGCATGCGCGGAACAATCTCGGCGATCGCGCGCTCGATGGCGCCGTCCTCGAGCCCGCGCAAGCGCGTCACCTCGTCGACATAACGGTCCCAGAGAAGGTTGAGAAAGGCGCGGTTGGCCTCCTTGGCAGCGGGTGACATGTCGTCGCGGATGAAGGGTTCGACGGCCGACTTGTAGGTGCCGACGCGGAAGACGTGGACCCTGGCCCTGAGCTTTTTCAGTGCCGAGGCGAAATGCGGCACATAGATGGCGTATCCCCTGATGTCGACGCCACCCATGGGGTTCATCCACAGCTTATCGGCGTGGGCGGCGAGGAGATACTGGGCCTGGCTGTAATTGTCGCCGATGGCGAAGACAGGCTTGCCCGATGCCTTGAAGTCCTCGATTGCGGCGCCGAGCCGATGCAGGGCCGCCGGTCCGCCGCCGAAAAAGTCGTCGAGATCGAGGACGAGAGCGGCAATGCGCGGATCGACCTTCGCCTCCGCGAGCGCCCGGACGGCATCGCGGAGAACGACCTCTTTGGTGACCGGAGCGCCGTCGGCGAGGTCATTGATGGTCAGCTCGCGGCGCTTTTCGACGAGCACGCCCTCGGGTGCGAAAAGAAGCGCCGCCTTCTCGGGGACGGTGATCACCGGTTTTTCGGCGAAGACGCCGGCGAGCAGGATATAGATGAAGACGAGCAGGATGCTCGCCGCAATGACGTGGAACGCCTTTATCGCACCCCAGAGAAACTTGAAGAATGCTTTCATCGGTCCTCGACCTCGCGCAGCGGAAAAAGGGGCCCTAGGGCGTCGCCCGGTTCTTGCGCCGGACGATCTTCAACATGTCCGCAATGTGCGCGAACTTCAACCGCGGATGCGGCGGCGTGGCGGCCGCGCACTCCGCGGCATCGATTCGTCTCCAGTCGGAAAAGCGCACCACCTCGAGGCCGCGTGCGGCGATGAGGCGGTCAAGTCCGGCACCGCCTTCGCGACCACCGGGTCGGACTTCTTCCCGTATCCGGGACGCGATGGCCGCACCGTCCGGCTTGTTGGTGCCGATCGTGCCCGTCGGCCCGCGGCGTGCCCAGCCGACGCAATAGAGGCGGTCGCCGATCCGTCCCTCCTCATTGACGAAGCGGCCCGCCCGCTCGTCATAGGGGACGCCGGGGATCGGGCTCGTGCGATAGCCGATGCAGGGGATGACGAGACCGCAAGGGACCTCGAAGAAGCAGCCGGTGCCGACGGCCCGCTCTCCCGCGAGCCGCGTATGCTCAAGCCGCATGCAGCAGACGCGCTCCGATCCCATGATCTCGACCGGCTGTGCGAAAAAGCGGAAATGCACGCGCAGCGGCTTGTCATCGGGGCGGTTGCGGCTGAAGTCGCGCAGGATCGAGATGATCTTGCGCCGCGACGGCTCGAGCGCCGCCTCCGCTTCCTCGTCCGGGAGTTGCTGCGGATCGACGAGTGGCACCGCCCGTTCGAGCTCGCCCATCTCGCCAAGCTCCTTGGGCGTGAAATGGGCCTGTAGCGGGCCCCGGCGGCCGAAAATGTGGATGTCGCGAATGGGCGCGCGAGCAAATCGCTCCTCGGCATAGGGCGCGATGTCGGACTGCGCCATCTCGTCCGGCGTCTTGGCCAGAACACGCGCCACGTCGAGCGCGACATTGCCATTGCCGATCACCGCCGCCGACGAGGTGTCGAGGTCGATGTCGAGATCGGCGAAATCGGGGTGGCAATTGTACCAGCCGACGAAGGCGGCCGAGCCGACGACACCGGGCAGGTCAGCGCCCGGAATGCCGAGCGGGCGGTCTTCGGGCGCCCCCGTCGCCAGCACCACGGCGTCGTAAAGCGCAAGCAGTTCGTCGATGGTGACATCGCGGCCGACCGTCAGATTGCCGAGGAAACGCACATTTTCCCGCAGCGCCGTCTTCTCGTACCGGCGCGCGACCGCCTTGATCGACTGATGATCGGGGGCGACACCGCCGCGGATGAGTCCGTAGGGCGTCGGCAGGCGGTCGATCATGTCGATGCGCATGGCGGGGTCGTCGGCAAGGGCCTCGGCGGTATAGAAGCCGGCCGGCCCCGTGCCGACGATGGCGACATGGCAAATGGCTGGATTCATGCTCCTCCCCCGATGGCGGCCGGCATCCCTCTCAACCCCCTTCCGCTCTTTTGGCCAGAGCTTGCCACGATCGGCGGTGGTTGGCGAGAGGAGAAGGAAAAGTTGCCCGCGGTGCGCGTTGCGGCCTTGACATCGTGCCGGCCATCCCCAACTAAGGCGCTGTTTGCTGGCACTCGCCGCGCGGGAGTGCTGACAGCACGCATCGGTGGACCCCGGTCAGCCCGGCGAGCCGGGTCCGTACCAAAGGAACTAAGGAGGAGACAAGATGGCGTTTCGCCCACTGCATGATCGCGTTCTCGTGCGCCGCGTCGAGAGCGAGGAAAAGACCAAGGGAGGGATCATCATTCCCGATACCGCAAAGGAGAAGCCGCAGGAAGGCGAGGTCGTCGCCGTCGGTCCCGGTGCCCGCGATGAAAAGGGCGAGCTCGTGCCGCTCGATGTCAAGGCCGGCGACCGTGTGCTGTTCGGCAAATGGTCGGGGACCGAGGTGAAGATCGACGGCGAAGACCTTCTGATCATGAAGGAATCGGACATTCTGGGAATCATCGGCTAAAGGCCGGCCCGATCCCGGAATTTACACAGACAGATTTGACAAGGACGTAAAGGAACAGGCTGATGGCTGCCAAGGACGTGAAATTTTCGGCCGATGCGCGAGGGCGCATCCTCAAGGGCGTCGACACGCTGGCCAATGCGGTCAAGGTGACGCTTGGCCCCAAGGGCCGCAATGTGGTGCTCGACAAGACCTTCGGTGCGCCCAGGATCACCAAGGACGGGGTCACCGTCGCGAAAGAGATCGAGCTCAAGGACAAGTTCGAGAATATGGGCGCGCAGATGGTGAAGGAAGTCGCCTCGCGCACCAATGATCTTGCCGGTGACGGCACGACGACGGCGACGGTGCTTGCCCAGGCGATCGTGCGCGAGGGCGCCAAGGCGGTGGCCGCGGGCATGAACCCGATGGATCTGAAGCGCGGCGTCGATCTCGCGGTGGGCAAGGTCGTCGACGACCTGAAGACGCGCTCGAAGGAGATTTCCTCCTCCAGCGAGATCGAGCAGGTCGGCACCATTTCCGCGAACGGCGAGGCGGAGGTCGGCCGGATGATCGCCAAGGCGATGGACAAGGTCGGCAAGGAAGGCGTGATCACCGTCGAGGAGGCAAAGGGCCTCGAGAGCGAGCTCGAGGTGGTCGAGGGCATGCAGTTCGACCGCGGCTATCTGTCGCCCTATTTCATCACCAATGCCGAGAAGATGACGGTCGAGCTCGAGAATCCGTTCATTCTCCTGTTCGAGAAGAAGCTGAGCAATCTGCAGTCGATGCTGCCGATCCTCGAGGCGGTGGTTCAGGCCTCGCGGCCGCTTCTCATCATCGCCGAGGACGTCGAGGGCGAGGCGCTGGCGACGCTGGTCGTCAACAAGCTGCGCGGCGGTCTCAAGGTCGCGGCCGTCAAGGCACCAGGCTTCGGCGATCGCCGGAAGGCGATGCTCGAGGATATCGCCATCCTGACCAATGGCCAGGTAATCTCCGAGGATCTCGGCATCAAGCTCGAGAATGTGACCCTCGACATGCTGGGCACGGCCAAGCGCGTCACCATCACCAAGGACGACACCACGATCGTCGATGGTGCCGGTGATCCGGAGGCGATCAAGGCGCGCTGCGAGCAGATCCGGGCCCAGATCGAGGACACCAATTCCGACTATGATCGCGAGAAGCTGCAGGAGCGGCTGGCCAAGCTCTCGGGCGGCGTCGCGGTGATCAAGGTCGGCGGCGGCTCCGAGGTCGAGGTGAAGGAGAGGAAAGACCGCGTCGACGACGCGCTCCATGCCACGCGCGCCGCGGTCGAGGAAGGCATCGTCGCCGGCGGCGGCGTCGCGCTTCTCTTTTCGGTCCGTGCCCTCGCCGACCTCCAGGGCGCGAACGACGACCAGGAGAAGGGCATCGCGATCGTCCGTCGCGCGCTCGAGGCGCCGGTGCGCCAGATCGCCGAGAATGCCGGTTTCGACGGTGCGGTCGTCGCCGGCAAGATTGCCGAGCAGGACAAGCCGAATTTCGGCTTCGACGCCCAGGCCGAGGAATATGGCGATCTTGTCGAGCGCGGCATCATCGACCCGACCAAGGTGGTGCGCACGGCGCTGCAGGACGCGGCCTCGGTCGCCGGTCTCCTGATCACCACCGAGGCGCTGGTCGCCGAGGTGCCCGAGGAGAAGCCGGCGGCCGCTGCCGGCGGTGGCATGCCCGACATGGGTGGCATGGGCGGCATGGGCGGCATGGGCGGTATGGGCTTCTGACCCACGCCCGGCCAGCCGGCCGACAGGAAAGGGCCGCGGGGTGGTGCTCCCACCTCGCGGCCTTTTTACCTTGGTTGCGGCGGAGGACGGTCGACCCGCGCCCTTTTGCTGTCGCATGATGGTTCACGGACACGCGCAGCAAGGACCACCGCCATGCCGAGAATCGGTCTTCTCACCGCTCTCTTCCTTCTCACCATCGCCGCGCTTCCGGTGCGCGGCGCAGAGGAGCCGGACGCCGACGGTCTTTTGCGCTTTGCCGCCGCCGCACCCGTCACCGAGACCATCGACCGGCTGGCCGACGTGGCGACGGCACGCGGCTTCCGGATCTTTGCCCGCATCGACCATGCGGCGGGTGCCGCCTCGGTCGGTCACAGCTTGCGTCCGACCGCGCTGCTGATCTTCGGCAATCCGAAGGGTGGCGCGCCGCTCATGGAGGCGGCGCAGACGATGGCCATCGACCTGCCGCTCAAGGCCCTCGTCTATGAGGATGCGGACGGCCGCGTCTGGATCGCCTTCAACGATCCCGCCTATCTCGTCCGCCGCCACCATCTCGCCGACGGTGCGCCCGTGATCGCGCGCATGACGGCGTTGATCGAAGGGCTGGTGGCGGCGACGGTCAAGGCGGACGGAGCGGGCACGCCCTGACCCTCGCCGGCGGTGACCATCGACCCGTCGCCCTCGAACCTGTTGACCGCGCTCGCGGCAAACGAATTCCCGCTTGCCGCTCCTGTCCCGACGCCGCGACAGGGGTCTGGGAGACGGCATTGCCGGCATATGCCGTCGCCCTGGAAGCTGGCACGGGTTCGTGACCTCCCGGATTCGTCAGCTTGCCGTTTACGTAAACGTTAATTAGATGAAGCCACGGTTCCCACGGGGCCGAGGCAGGGCCAGACGCATGCCCAATGAGCTGCCAAGGAGGGCCATCCCGCCGATGCCGGCGACCCGTTACAGCATTGCCGATCTTGCGCGGGAATTCGATGTCACGCCGCGCGCCTTGCGTTTCTACGAGGACCAGGGGTTGCTCACGCCCGAGCGCCGTGGCCAGACCCGCCTTTACTCGCCCGCCGACCGGGCGCGGCTGGCGTGGATCCTGCGCGGGAAAAGGGTCGGATTCTCGCTCGCCGAGATCGCGGAAATGCTCGACCTCTATGCGCTCGGCGATCATCGCACGACACAGCGGCGGCGTACATTGGTGAAGTGCCGCGAGCGCATTGCCGCTCTCGCCCGGCAGCGTGACGACATCGACCAGATGATCGCCGAGCTCGAGGCATTCACCGAGCTTCTCGCCGAGATCATCGAGAACCCGGCCCGCGAGGCCGCGGCGCGCGACCGTTTCCATGCGGCGGTGGGCGAATCCGGGGTCGGTCCGGCACGTCTTGCCGCGACGGCTCGCAAAAACGACACCAAGGCCCCACATTCCCTCTAGCCTTTGCAAGAAAGATGCTTTCCATGCCCAGCTATCGCGCTCCGCTCAAGGATATGGCCTTCGTTCTCAACGACGTTCTCCGGCTCGAGAAATATGCCAATCTCGAGGGCTTCGCGGAGGCAACGCCCGATCTCGTCGCGGCCGTGCTCGAGGAGGGCGCCAAATTCTGCGAGAACGAATTGCAGCCGCTCAATCTTCCCGGCGACATGGAGGGCTGCACGCGCCACCCCGACGGCTCGGTGACGACGCCCAAGGGCTTCAGGGAGGCCTACCGGAAGTTCGTCGAGGGGGGCTGGCCCGGGCTCACCATGCCGCCCGAATTTGGCGGGCAGGGGCTGCCGCATGTGGTCGGCTTCGCGTTTGAGGAAATGATGATCTCGGCCAATCTCTCCTTCGCCATGTATCCGGGGCTGACCGCCGGCGCCGTCGCCGCGCTCCATGCCACCGCGTCCGACGAGATCAGGAAGACCTATCTGCCGAAAATGGTCGAGGGCGTGTGGTCGGGGACGATGAACCTGACCGAGCCCCATTGCGGCACCGACCTCGGGCTGATCCGCACCAGGGCGGTGCCTGAGGATGACGGCAGCTATGCCATCACCGGCACCAAGATCTTCATCTCCGCCGGCGAGCACGATCTCACCGAGAACATCATCCATCTCGTGCTCGCCAAACTCCCCGACGCGCCCGAGGGAACGAAGGGCATCTCGCTTTTCGTGGTACCCAAGTTCCTCGTTAATCCCGATGGCAGCCTCGGCGAACGCAACGGTGTCACCTGCGGCGCCATCGAGGAGAAGATGGGCATTCATGCCAATTCCACCTGCGTCCTCAATTATGACGGCGCCAGGGGCTGGATCGTGGGCAAGCCCAATGACGGGCTGAAGAACATGTTCATCATGATGAACGCGGCCCGTCTCGGCGTCGGCATGCAGGGGCTCGCGCTGTCCGAGGTCGCCTACCAGAATGCCGCCGCCTATGCGCGCGAGCGGCTGCAGGGCCGCGCTCTCTCGGGGGCGAAGAACCCGGATGCCAAGGCCGATCCGATCATCGTCCATCCCGACGTGCGGCGCATGCTGATGGATGCCCGCGCCTTCAACGAGGCGGCGCGTGCGCTCGCCTATTGGGGCGGGCTCATGGTCGATCTCACCTACAAGGCGGAAAGCGAGGAAGAGCGCCGCACCGCCGACGACATCGTCTCGCTGCTGACGCCGGTGATCAAGGGGGTGTTCACCGACCTCGGCTATCTCAACGCCACCCAGTCGCAGCAGGTCTGGGGCGGGCACGGCTATATCCGCGAATCCGGCATGGAGCAGTTCGTGCGCGATGCCCGCATCACCATGATCTACGAGGGCACGAACGGTATCCAGGCGCTCGACCTCGTCGGTCGCAAGCTGGGCCAGAACAATGGTCGTGCCCTGCAAGCCTTCTTCAGGATCGTCGGCGATTTCATCAAGGAGCACGGCGACGGCGAGATGGCCGCCTTCTCGGAGCCTCTGGCGGCGGCGCTCAAGGACCTGCAGGCGGCGACCATGTGGCTCATGGAGCACGGGCGCAAGAATCCCGAGGACGCCGGCGCCGCGGCGGTCGATTACATGCATCTCATGGGGTTTGTCGCGCTCGGCCATATGTGGGGACAGATGGCGAAGGCGGCGCTGGACCGGCTCGCCGATGGCAGCGGCGACCGGGCCTTCTATGGGAACAAGCTCAAGACCGGCCGCTATTTCATGCGTCGCATACTGCCCGAGACCGCAACCCGCCTCGCCAAGCTCAAGACCGGGGCCGAGCCGCTGATGGCGCTCGACGCCGACGCCTTCTAGGAGCGGCGTCCCGGCAGGGAACGCCGAGTGCAAAAGGAAAGGAACGATCGATGGCCGATGCCTTCATCTATGACGCCGTCCGCACGCCGCGCGGCAAGGGGCGCGCCGATGGCAGCCTGCACGAGATTACCCCGATTCAGCTCGCCACCCAGGTGCTCGAGGCGGTGCGCGATCGCAACGGGCTCGATACCTCCGCCATCGACGACGTGATCTTCGGCTGCGTCACCCCGGTCGGCGAGGAAGGTGCCTGCATCCCGCGCATCGCGGCGATCAATGCCGGCTTTGCCGAGACCGTTGCCGGGGTGCAGATCAACCGCTTCTGTGCCTCCGGGCTCGAGGCCTGCAACATGGCCGCGGGGCAGGTCATGGCCGGTCAGACCGATCTCATGATCGGCGGCGGTGTCGAGCATATGAGCCGGGTACCGATGGGCTCCGACGGCGGCGCCTGGGCTACCGATCCGGCGGTGGCGATCCCCACCTATTTCGTGCCCCAGGGCATTTCGGCGGACCTCATTGCCACCAAATACGGCTATTCGCGCGACGATCTCGACGCCTATGCGGTGGAATCGCAAAAGCGCGCCAAACGCGCCTGGGACGAGGGGCGATTCCAGCGCTCGATCGTGCCGGTGAAGGACGTGATCGGCGAGATCGTGCTCGATCACGACGAGCACATGCGGCCCGAGACCGACATGCAGTCGCTCGGTGCGCTCAAGCCCTCCTTTGCCGAGATCGGCGCCAATTTCGGCTTCGATTCGGTGGCGATCCAGAAATATCCCGAAGTGGAGCGCATCAACCATGTGCACCATGCCGGCAATTCCTCGGGCATCGTCGACGGGGCGTCGGCGGTTCTCATCGGCAATGCGGAGATGGGCGAGCGCCTCGGCCTCACGCCGCGGGCACGGGTCCGCGCCTATGCCACGGTCGGCTCGGAGCCGACGATCATGCTGACCGGCCCCTCATTTGCGGCGGAAAAGGTGCTCAAGCGCGCCGGCATGGCGGTCGGCGACATCGATCTCTGGGAGCTCAACGAGGCCTTCGCCGCCGTCGTCCTGCGTTTCATGGACGTGCTCGGGGTCGATCACGCGAAGATCAATGTGAACGGCGGCGCCATCGCCATGGGCCATCCGCTCGGTGCCACCGGGGCGATGATCCTCGGCACCGTGCTCGACGAGCTCGAGCGCACCGGCAAGGGCACGGCGCTCGTCAGCCTGTGCATCGGTGCCGGCATGGGAACGGCGACCATCATCGAGCGTATCTAGGACCTTTCAGCAAGGGCAAAGGATCATGACCAAGACCATCCAGTTCCGCGTCGAGGACGGTGTTGCCATCCTCGGCATCGACGTCCCCGGCCAGTCGATGAACATCATCACGCCCGAGCTGATGGACGAGCTTGAGGCGCTCGTCGATCGCGTGCTTGAGGACGACGCCATCGAGGGTGCCGTCATCACCTCGGCCAAGGACAGCTTCATGGCCGGCGCCGATCTCAGGATGCTGAGCCAGCTCTCGGCGATGGCAAAAAGCCACCGGCCGGGCGAGATCTTCCAGCAGGCGGTGCGCCTCAACCGGCTCTTCCGCAAGCTCGAGACCGGCGGCAAGCCGGTGAAGGAGCTGCAGAAAACGAAGACCAAGCCCTTCGTCGCCGCGATCCGCGGACAGGCGCTCGGTGGCGGTTTCGAGCTGCCGCTCGCCTGCCATTTCCGCGTCGCCGCGGACGACGGCTCGGTGAAGTTCGGCACGCCTGAGGTGATGGTCGGCCTCTTGCCCGGTGCCGGTGGCACACAGCGGCTGCCGCGCATCGTCGGCATCCAGGCGGCGTTGCAATATCTGACGACGGGCAAGAATCTGAGCGCGCAGGAAGCAAAAAGCTTCGGCATCGTCAGCGAGCTGGCGCCAGCGGACGAGATCGTCGAGCGTGCAAAAGCGCTGGTCAAGGCGAACAAGCGGGCGATCCAGCCCTGGGACGTCAAGGGTTTCAAATATCCCGGCGGGGCCGGCGCCATGCACCCCAATGCGGTGCGCACCTTCATGGCGGCGAACGCGATGGCGCGCGAGAAGACCTACGGGCTCTATCCCGCGGTGCGGTACATTCTTTCCAGCGTCTATGAAGGATCGATCGTGCCTTTCGACCGGGCGCTCGAGATCGAGAGCAAGTATTTCACGCGGCTTCTCGTCGAGGGACAGGCGGCGAACATGATCCGCACGCTGTTCGTCAACAAGCAGGCCGCCGAGAAGGGCGCCCGCCGGCCCAGGGACATCGAGCCGATGCCGACCAAACGGCTCGGCATGCTGGGCGCGGGGCTGATGGGCGCGGGGATCGCCTATGTGTCGGCCGCGGCCGGCATCGAGGTGGTGCTGATCGATCGCGATGAGGCGTCTGCCGAGCGCGGCAAGGCGCATTCGGTGGCGCTCGTGGAAAAGGCGGTGAAAAGGCGCAAGATGACGAGGGAGGAGGGTGACGCCCTGCTCGCGCGCATCAGGCCGAGCGCGGACTATGCCGATCTCGCCGGCTGCGATCTCATCATCGAGGCGGTGTTCGAGGATCGGGCGCTCAAGGCCGAGGTGACGAAGCGCGCGCTGGCCGTTACCGGCGAGGACATCATCTTCGGCTCGAACACCTCGACCCTTCCCATCACCGAACTCGCCGAGGCCGACCCCAGGCCCGAGAACTTCATCGGCATCCACTTCTTCTCGCCGGTCGAGAAGATGCCACTCGTCGAGATCATCGTCGGCAAGAAGACCGGCGATCGCGCCATCGCCAAGGCGCTCGATTTTGCGCGCCAGATCCGGAAGACCCCGATCGTGGTCAATGATGCCCGCGGCTTTTATACCTCGCGCTCCTTCGGCACCTATGTCATGGAGGGCTATGCGATGGTGGCCGAAGGCATCAATCCGGCGCTGATCGAGAATGCCGGGCGCATGATCGGCATGCCGGTGGGCCCGCTCGCCGTTGGCGACGAGGTGGCGATCGACCTCTCCTACAAGATCCTCAAGCAGACCAGGAAGGATCTCGGCGACGCCTATGAGCCGTCACCGGCGGACGAGGTCGTCGAGCTCTTCGTCGAAAAGCTCGAGCGTTTCGGGCGCAAGAACGGCAAGGGCATGTACGTCTATCCCGAAGACGGCTCGAAGAAATATCTCTGGCCCGGGATCGCCGAGCACTTCCCGCCCGCAGCCGAGCAGCCCGATGTCGAGGAGGTGAAAAAGCGCCTGCTCTATCGCCAGATCGTCGAATGCATACGCTGCTATACAGAAGGCGTGCTCGTCACCGTCGAGGACGGCGATGTCGGGGCGATCTTCGGCTGGGGTTTCGCGCCCTGGACCGGTGGGCCCTTCAGCCATGTCGACTTCATCGGCGCCAGGACCTTCATCGCCGAGGCCGACCGGCTCGCGGACAGCTATGGCGAACGCTTCCGCGTGCCCGATCGCCTGCGCGAGATGGCCGAACGCGGCGAGACCTTCTACAAGGTGCCGGACGCACGGGCGAGCGCTGCCTGACGGTCCGGCCAGACAGGCAGGCCGGCGGTATGAGCCCTTTTTGTGCCGCCGGTCCGCGATCCCGTTTCGCCATTGCGCGAACGCCCCGAGCGGCCCCGTATGCCCGCCATGCGGGATTTCGTGCGCGGAATACATACAACGCGGAATTGCGCTCCTTATTCCCGCGCCGCTATAATCAGGGGCACCGGCGGCCGGAGGAGGGGCGGCAATGGCGGATTTCGGGGGCAAGGCGCGGATCCTGTGTGTGCTCGGCACGCGCCCGGAGGCGCTCAAGCTGGCCCCGGTTATCACCGTGCTGCGCGAAACCCCGGGACTGCGCCCCATCGTCTGCATGACCGGTCAACATCGCGAACTCGTCGACGACATCCTGCCCTATTTCGGAATCACGGCGGATTTCGATCTTGACCTCATGGCACCGCGGCAATCACTGGCCGATCTCACGGCGTGCATGTTACAGGGACTCGATGCGGTGATCGCGCGCGTCGCGCCGAGAATCGTTCTCGTTCAGGGGGATACGACGACGGCAATGGCGGCCTGTCTCGCGGCGCATTATTGCAACACGCCCGTCGCCCATATCGAGGCGGGGCTGAGGACCGGCGATCTTGCCTGCCCCTGGCCGGAGGAAGGTCACCGTCGCATCATTGGAACGCTGGCGGCCCTGCATTTCGCGCCAACCGAGACAGCGCGGCGCAATCTTCTCGCCGAAGGTGTCGCGCCCGCCTCCATTCACGTCACCGGCAACACCATCGTCGACGCGCTGAACGCCGTACGCGCGCGCCTCGCCGGCGAGCCCTTGTTGTCATCCGCCTGGCGCCTGCCGGAAATCATCCGGCGACCGAACCGCCATCTCCTCCTGGTGACGAGTCACCGCCGGGAAAGCTTTGGCGCCGGGCTTGCCCGGATGTGTGAGGCACTGCGCCGACTGGCACGACGCCCCGACGTCACCATCCTTTTCCCGGTTCATCCAAATCCGCATGTGCGTGCGGTCGTATACCCTCGTCTCGGTGGATGCGAAAATGTCTGCCTCGTCGACGCGCTGGATTACCCGACCTTCGTCGATTGCATGAATCGGGCCGCCATCCTCCTTACCGATTCGGGCGGCGTGCAGGAGGAAGCCGCGGTGCTCGGCAAGCCGGTCCTTGTCCTGCGCCGGAGAAGCGAACGGATCGAGGGTCTCCGGCGTGGTGGCGCCCTTCTCGTTGGTACCGATCCCGGACAGATCGAGACGGCGGTGGCGCGTCTTCTCGATAATGCCGGCGCACGCGGCCGCATGAGCCGCGCCGATGCCTGCTATGGCGACGGTCGGGCGAGCGAGCGAATCGCGGCCATCCTTGCCCGCACCTTCATGCGTGCTATCGCCTGATTGCAGGTCCGTTTCCCGCGGGATTGCGCGGCCGGGGATGGCCGGGGCATTCTGTCCCGCGTGAGGGCGGTCTGGTGAGAGATATCCGATGCAAAGGAGCGCGTTGCACGTGGGCTGGGTGGGCCTCGGCAAGATGGGCCGGCCGATGGCGGCGCGTCTTGTCGCCGTGGGCTGCAGCGTGAGGGCCTGCCGCCGTCGCCCGGAGGCGCCGGCGCTCGAGGGCGCTGCGGCGATGGAGGACGATCGCCGGCGAGCCGTGCATGACGCCGCGCGGTGAAGGCCGGCCATCGTCGAGCGGCAGCGGCGTCCGCTCAGCGGCCGCCGCCGTCCGGCGGTTGTCGGGCATCCTCTGGCGGCGTCGCCGGCGTCTTGAGTTCCTCGGGAATATTCGCGCTCCGCACCTCGGTGCCGCCGGCGAGCTGATTGAAGAGCTTTTGCATGGCCTCCGGGACACGCTTTGAATCCGGTGTCCACAGGGAATAGGACCAGTTGGCGAAGGTCTTGCGGTCGTCGCGATAGGTGGCGATCTCCTCTGGCCTGAGATGGTCGCGATAGGTGCGGAAGACGATGCGCAGCGTGAGATCCGTCCCCTCGCGCTCGGTTTCAAAGGAAAAGAGATAGGCGTCGCGCGCGAGACGCTCGTTCATCGGCGTTATCGACATGCCCGCGGGCAGGCGGAAATGGTAGCGTTCGCGCACATCCTGCGGGAAGGGCAGGGCGTAGGGCACACTGCGTGCGGTGTCGCTTTCCGACGGCGACGGGGCGAAATCCCGGAGCCAGAGCGGCCACGCCTCGAAGCCGTAGCGCGCCTTGTCCTTGTCCCAGACCCAGAAATAGCGGGCCTTGAAATCCTGTGCGACGACAAGACGGTTGTCCTTGTAGCTGTCGGTGATGATGGGATCGCCGTCGGCCTCGACATAGTCCCCGAGCGATTTCACCTTGGCGAGATAGGTCTCGGTGATGACGGACGGGCTCGAGCTGTCGAGAAGCCGTCGCACCTGATCCGCGGAAAGCCCGGCATAGCTCACGGTAAAGGTCGCCTTGCGGCCGCTGCGGAGATCGACAGCGGTGGCCATGTCGATGTCGAATCCGTCGGGCCCCACGGTGCGGGGAACGGGAAGCACGACGAGATCGTCCTGTCCGGGGCGCAGGGGAAGCGCCAGATTGGTTTGCGCCAGTTCATAGGAGGGACGGGTTGCATCGCGGGGCGTGCCCGTGGCGTCGACCCAGCGTGTCACGCCGTCAATCTCCGCTGCCAGGATCAGATGATCGAAGGCGAGCGGCGTCGGAATCTCCGGATCGACATGGCCGGTCGAGATCTGGGCGAGCGCGGGATAGGCCTTGATCCCGACGGCCTCGAGCATGGCGAGCAGGAGGTTCACCTTGTCCTTGCAATCGCCCCAACGCCGGGTGAGGACGTCTTTCGGGGCGAAGGGCCGGTAGCCGTTGCGGCTGAGCCCCGGCCCCAGATACTTGACCTCGCCCTGCACGAAGGCGGCCAGCCGGGCGAGTTTCTGCCATCGGTCCTGGACTCCCGCCGTGAGCTCCCGCGCCTTTGCGGCCACCCCGTCGTCGACCGGTCCGGGCGCTATGAGGCGCGTGCGTCCCCAGGCAACGACATCGCCCCAGTCCGCGGCGCCGCTGACGATCATCATCGGCTCGGCATAGTACCAGGGCGGTATGCGATCCGGCGTTTCCGCCGCCGGTTCGACATTCTCGGCGTGGTAGAGATACGCGACACGCTTGCCCTCGACCCGCTTTTCGGGCGCGATGGCGCCGCCCACAACATGGATGGAAACCGGATGTTGGGCATCGGTGACGATGCGCCGATAGAGATGCCCGATCGGGACCGTGGTGTTGTCCTTGTAGATGTCGGTGCGCTGGTCCTCGAGTCCCGGATGGTCGCCGCGGATCAGTGTCGCGAATTCGAGCAGATCGCCGACCCGCAGATCGGGCACATAGATGACGATAACGGTCGCGTCCGCGGCCAGTTCGTCCTCAAGATTGCTGGCGCTGTTCACCACCTGCACCATCGCGCGGTCGGCGATGTCGATCGGCTCGCCGTCACGCCAGATCCGGAAGGCGCCAACGCGCAAGGTCTGGCTGCCATTGTAGTAGACGCCGTAAAGGATCGAGGAGGGGGCGATGCCGGCCTTCGAATAGATCGCATAGACGGTGCGCTGGTAGCGCGCGAAGGTGCCGCCGGAGTAATTGACCTGACTATCGAGAAGGCGAATGGCGACCCCATCCCCGGGGGCGTCCGCGGCGTCCGGATCAGCGGGGGCGTGATCGAATTCGTGGACCTCGACCCAGTCGGGGACGGGCGCGAATTCAAGCGTGGTACTGGCAACGCCGGGCGCGGCGAGAGCCGCTCCGGCAACAGCAAGGAGGCCGGCAAGGAACGAAGCGATACCAGCCGCAAGAGCCTTTCCGAACCGTCCCGCCAGCGGGACTTGCCGCGCGCACATCGTCATGGTCCTCTGCCTCCCCACAGCCATGCCGACAGGGACCACTCTTCCTGTCGAGCAAAGGTGGTGTCAAGTCACATGCCCGTTTCAATATTTCACATCAGCGGACTGCAAAAAGTTTGGTTGCGCCGGCCCGTATCATCCGGGGCACAGTGAAGCCAGATTGGGGATGCCGTGCAGCGATACCATGTCCACAGAAAGGAAATTTCATGTCTCTCATCCGACCGGCCGCGCTCGCCGCCGCCCTTCTTGCAAGCCCGGCGCTTGCCGCCGATCTCTATGAGCTCGATCCCGCGCACACGGAGGTCGCCTTCGCCGTCGACCGCTTCGGCTTCAACAAGGTGCTCGGCGATTTCACCGATGCCACCGGGCGACTCCTGCTCGATGTCGACAATCCGCAAGCGAGCACCATCGAGGCACGCATCGGCACGGCAAGCCTCGACACCGGCGATGCCGAGCGCGATCGGCATGTCGCCGGGCCCTTCTGGCTCAACACCGGCGCGTTCCCCGAGATCCGCTTCCGCTCGACAGCCGTCGAGCGCACCGGGGAAAACACGGCCCGCGTCACCAGGGATCTCAGCCTGCTCGGCGTGACGCAGCCGGTCGTGATGGAGGTGACGCTCAACCGCATGGGCACCGATCCTGCAACCAAGCGCGCAGCGGTTGGTTTTTCCGCCAAGGCCCGCCTCATGCGCAGTGCCTTCGGCAGCAAGACCGCGCTCGGCATGGTCGGGGACGCGGTGACCATCCGCATCGAGGCGCTGGCGCACAAGGTGGAGGCCGCACAATGATGTCAATGATGCCAATGATGCCCAAGTGATACCTCGGTGGCACGCACGCCACGCTCCATTGTCAGCATGAGAAAAAAGCCATAGGCTCGGCCCAAGACAAGGCCGGAGCCGGCCGCTGCTCGCGTGCTGCGAGAGAGGCAAGGCGTGCCGGTGATCAAAGAACAAAGAAGAGGAAAGGGGGAGGTCATGCGGAGCATCCTGCGCACAGCCATATCATGTCATCTGGCGGTTTTCGCCATTCTGCTTTCGCTCTTTGCGGTGGCCGGATTTCATGGCCCCGCCCGCGCGGCAGACATGGTGCCGGGCTCCTATCTCGAGGGGCTCGAATGGCGCATGATCGGCCCCTGGCGCGGCGGCCGGGCGACCGCGGTGGCGGGGCATCCCGACCGGCCGCTCTTCTTCGTCATGGGCGCCACCGGCGGCCTGTGGATCACCCGCGACGGCGGCGAGAACTGGACCGTCGCCTCGGACAAGGATTTCTCGACCGCGTCCGTCGGCGCCATCGAGATCGCGCCCTCCGACCCCAATGTGATCGTCGTCGGCATGGGCGAGAGTCCGGTGCGCGGCGTCGCCTCGAGCCATGGCGACGGCGTCTATCGCTCCACCGACGGCGGCCGCTCCTGGACCCATCTCGACGGCTTCCGCGACAGCCGGCACATCTCGACCGTGCGCATCCATCCCACGAACCCCGACATTTTCTGGGTCGCCGTACAGGGGGCGGCCTATGCACCGACGGAGGAACGCGGGGTCTACAAGACCACCGACGGCGGCAAGAGCTTCCGCCGCGTGCTCTATGTCGACGAGAACACCGGGGCCATCGATCTCGCCTATGATGCGAGCAATCCGCGTATCCTTTATGCCGCCATGTGGGACTGGGGACGCACCCCCTGGGCCGTCCGTTCGGGCGGTCCGGGCTCGGGCATCTGGCGCTCGAAGGACGGCGGCGAGACCTGGGAGCGGCTGGAGAAGGATTTGCCCGATCTCATGGGCAAGATCGGTGTCGCGCCCTCACCGGCGGCGCCCGGCCGCGTCTATGCGGTGATCGAGGCGAAAGAGAAGGGCGGCGTCTACCGCTCCGACGATTATGGCGAGAGCTGGAAGCTGGTGAACACCACGCGGCAGGTGCAGGCGCGATCCTGGTACTATATGCACATCTTCGCCGACCCGAAGGATCCGGATACCGTCTATGTCGCCAATTCGGCGATGCTGAAGTCGATCGACGGCGGCAAGACCTTCACCGCAGTGGCGCGGACGATCCATGGCGATCATCACGATCTGTGGATCAATCCGCGCGACCCGCGGATCATTGCCGGGGCCAATGACGGCGGCGTGGCGATCACCTATGACGGCGGCACGGGCTGGACGACGCAGCACAATCAGCCGACGGCGCAGTTCTATCGCGTCAACACCGACAATGAGGTCCTCTACCGCGTCTATGGCGGGCAGCAGGACAATTCGACGGTATCCATCCGCGCCATCGCGCCGGATGGTAGCATCGGGCGCGAGGATTACGAACCCGTCGGCGGCTGCGAGAGTGCCCATGTCGCCTTCGACCCCGACAACCCGCGCTTCGTCTATTCCGGCTGCTATCTCGGACAGATCGAGGAACATGACCGGGCAACCGGCACCGATCGCGATATCCGCGTCTATCCCGAGCTCGCCTTCGGCGTGCCGGCGAAGGAGCGCAAGTACCGCTTCAACTGGAACGCTCCGATCCTGGTCTCGAAGCACGACCCGAAGGTGATCTATCACGCCGGCAACGTGCTCTTCCGCTCCACCGATCGCGGCCAGAGCTGGACCGCGATCAGCCCCGACCTTACGCGCAATGAGGCGGACAAACAGGGTCCCGGCGGCTTTCCCATCACCAATGAGGTGAGCGAGAACTACAACACCATCTTTGCCCTTGCCGAAAGCCCGCACGACGCGCAGACACTGTGGGTGGGGACCGACGACGGCCTCGTGCAGCTCACCCGTGACGGCGGCGCGAGCTGGACGAACGTGACGCCGAAAGCGGCCGGAAACGGCCTCGTCAACGCCATCGAGGTGAGCCCGCATGACCCGGCGACCGCCTATGTCGCCTTCAGCCGCTACAAGTACAACGATCACACGCCGCTCATCTTCAAGACGACGGATTACGGCCGGCATTGGAAAAACATCGGCAAGGCGCTCCCCGAGGGGCACTGGGTGCGCGTCGTGCGCGAGGACCCGACACGCGCGGGCCTGCTTTATGCCGGCACCGAGCTCGGCATCTACGTCTCGTGGAACGACGGCCGCGACTGGCAGTCGCTGGACGCCGGGGATTTTCCGGTGGTGCCGGTGACCGATCTGCAGGTGCATGACGACGACCTCGTCGCCTCCACCCAGGGCCGTGCCTTCTGGGTTCTCGATGACATCACGCCCCTGCGCCAGATGAATGCCGACATCGCCAAGGCCGAAACGCATCTCTTTGCGCCGGCATCGGCAGTCATGCTACAGACCGGCGGCTTTGGCCGCGGGCGCCACACGAGCCCAAATCCGCCGCGCGGCGCGCTCCTCTATTACATGCTCGCATCGGCGCCGGATCTCGAGAAGACGCCGCTCGAGATCGCCATCCTCGATGAAAAGGGTGCGGTCGTGCGGACGCTCAAGTCCGACAAGAAGAAGGGCGAGAAGGGCGGCGGCCGCGGCGTCGACTATGCCCTGCCGGCAAAGGTGGGGCTCAATCGCGCGGTCTGGGACTTCGCGCGCGATCCGCTGCCGCAGAAGCTCGGCGGTTTCGCCATCGCCTCGCGCGGTGGCGGCCGCATCGCCGGGGCCACGGTGGCGCCGGGCCGCTACACCGTCCGCCTGACCCTCGGCGATGCGACGCGCGAGGCGCCGCTCGAGCTGCGCTTCGATCCGCGCATTCCCTATGATCCCGCCGACATGGCCGAGCAGCAGACACTGGTCCGCGAGGCGATGGCCATGCTCGACGAGTTCCAGGCTTCGGTCCTTGCCCTGCGCGCGGTACGCAAACAGGCGAAGCTGCGCAAGGAGCTGGCGGAGAAGGCGAAGAAGGACGAGCTCGCGAAAGCGGCCGAAGCGGTGGCGGAAGCCGTCAACGACTGGGAGAAGGGGAACATCTCGACCGAGCGTGCCTTCTTCCAGGATGTGCTCAACTGGCCTGACCGGCTCTATTCCGAGCTGCAGATGATCTATGGCGACATCAACGGCGCGCAACCGCGCGTGACCCAGGGCATGAAGGACCGGCTCGCCGATGTGCGGGGGCGTTTCGCCGACGCCATGGCGGCACGCGATGCCATCGTCGCCGGGGCAGTTGCAGACTTCAACCGGCTGTTTGCGGAAAGCGGTGAGCCCGGCCTCGCGGTGCCGGCGTTCCGCGACAGCGACTGAGGGTCAGCCGCCGGCCTTCCGCGCTGAGCGGGCGTCGCGCCAGAGCCGACGGAGGGCGTCGAGAAGGCTCTTGCGGCTGGCGGCGAGATAGAGGCGGTTGTCCGGAAGCGCGGCCTTGAGCAGCCGGTGCGCCTTCGGCAACTCGTGATAAGGCAGCGAGGGAAAGAGATGGTGGGTGGCGTGAAAGCGCAGGCCCACCGGCGCCCAGAGCGCGCCGAGGCGCGTCGGCACGTTCACCGAATCGAGGAACTCCTCGGCACGGCCCATGGGCGCCCCGTCCTCAGGATTGCGATAGGCGTGGGCGCCGAGTGTGCGCAGGGAGTTCACGAAGAAGATGAGGACCGCGACGAAGTACCAGGTGACACCCACGGACCAGGGCAGTGCGCCGGCGGCCATCGCCGCGAGGATCCCGGCGCCGAAGAGGAAGGCCAGGGCTTCCTCGATCTTCCAGTGCGGGTCATCCCCCTTGCCCGGTGGCGGCCGGCGGTAGGCGAGATCGATGGTGAGCGAGGAAAAGCGCTCCCAGACGAGCCGCCGGACCGCCGGCGAGATCCAGCACAAGGGCGTCAGCACGACAAAGCGCAGGACGAAAAGCGCCGGCAGGAAGAGCGACTCCAGGGGATAGGAGACGATGTGCCACACCGATCCGGCGCCGAAGGGGCGGTATTCCCCGTCCGCCGCGGTGCCGTAGATGCGCGGCCGGTGATGGTCGCTGTGCACCCGGGTATAGGTGAAGGAGGGCGCGAGCATGGGGATCCCGGCGAGCAGATTCCACAGCCAGCGAAAGGCGCGGAACTGCGTCTGCCTGATATGCGCCAGCTCGTGAATGAAGAGAACCGCACGGTAGAGCGCGAAGCCGGCGACGATGACCGCCGGCAGATAGCGCGGCCAGTCATAGGCGTGAATCACCGCCCAGGCGAAGGCACCCCAGCCGATGGCGGCCGAGGCGAGGAAATCTGGCCAGTAGATCGCCGGCCGCGGGCCCGAAAGGCGCATGACGATGCGTCGCGCCTCGTTGATCGGAAAATCCTTCGCGCGGGCCCGCCAGTCCGTTTCCGCAGCGCCTGATGGGTCGCTCTCGGCCACCGTCCAATCTTCCTCGTTCACCGTCCATGAAGGCTATCACGCGGCAAGGGATATAAGGCAATCGCCGGCCGAGGTCGAGGGGCGGCGGCCTGCGACCAAAGGGCGCGCGGGCCGCGGCGGAGCAGGGCCCGCGGTGCCGGCGGCGTATCAGTTCTGATGCGGCCCGGTGGCCGCGCCGCCGCGGCCACACCGGCTTGCCAAAAAGGCGGCCGGGGGGAAAGATGACCGAAAAGAATGACATCAGGAACGACTGAAGGGAGGACTCTCATGCTCGCACGCCGTCTCGCTGCCGCCCTCGCCCTCTTTGCCCTTGCGGCGCCGGCGCTGGCTGCCACCAGCGTCGATCCCGCGCTTCTGGACGGCATGAAGCCGCGGCTTATCGGCCCCGCCGGCATGTCGGGACGTATCGCCGCCATCGAGGGCGTCGATCGGGATCCCAATATCCTCTATGTCGGTGCCGCCAGCGGCGGGGTGTGGAAGTCGGTGAACGGCGGGCTCAGCTGGACACCCGTCTTCGACGATCAGCCGGTGGCCTCGATCGGCGCCATCGACACCTTTGCCCCCAATCCCGACATCGTCTGGGTCGGCACCGGCGAGGGCAACCCGCGCAATTCGACCTCGGTCGGCCGCGGCATCTACAAGTCGCTCTATGGTGGCAGGACCTGGACCTTCATGGGGCTTGAGAAGACCGAGCGTATCAAGCGCATCGTCACGCATCCGAACGATCCCGATATCGTCTATGTCACCGCGCTCGGGCGTGCCTGGGGCGAAAATCCCGAGCGCGGCGTCTACAAGACGACCGACGGCGGCAAGACCTGGAAGCGGATTCTTTATGTCGACGAGCGCACCGGCGCTTCCGATATCGCGATGGATCCGTCCAATCCGGACCATCTCATCGCCAGCATGTGGCAGTTCCGCCGCTGGCCCTATTTCTTCCGCTCCGGCGGGCCCGGCTCAGGGCTCCATGTCACCTATGACGGCGGCGAGCACTGGAAGAAGCTGACGCCCGAGGACGGGCTGCCCGAGGGCGATCTCGGGCGCATCGGCGTCGCCTTCGCGCCGAGCGATCCCGAGATCGTCTATGCCATGGTGGAGGCCGGAAAGAGCGCTGTCCTGCGCTCGGAGGACGGCGGCGAGACCTGGAAGGCCGTTCTCTCCGGCCCCAATGTGGTGCCGCGCGCCTTCTATTATGCCGACGTCATGGTCGATCCGGAGAACGCCAATCGCGTCTATGCGCTGCAGACCGTGGCGCAGGTCTCGGACGACGGCGGCAAGAGCTTCCGGCCCTGGATCTCGCCGCGCCAGGTGCATGTCGATCACCATGCGCTGTGGATTGATCCGCACGACGGGCGGCATATCGTCGACGGCAATGACGGCGGCATCGCGATCACCCGTGATCGCGGCAAGACCTGGGACTTTGTCGCCAATCTGCCGCTGGCGCAGTTCTATCACGTGCGCGTCGATCACATGGATCCCTATCACGTGATGGGCGGCATGCAGGACAACGGCTCCTGGCGCGGGCCGGCCGAGCTCCGCGAGAATGGCGGCATCCGCAATCATCACTGGCAGGAGGTTGGCTTCGGCGACGGCTTCGACGTCGCCGCCGATCCCGACGACCCGCTGGCCGGCTATGCCATGAGCCAGGAGGGCAATATCATCCGCTGGGATGTGCGCACCGGTGAGCGCAAGGCGGTGCGGCCGCCGCCCCCCGCCGACGGCACCGAGCTGCGTTTCAACTGGAACGCCGCCTTTGCGCAGGATCCTTTCGATCCGGCGACGATCTATTTCGGCAGCCAGTTCGTCCACAAGTCGACCGACCGCGGCGAAAGCTGGACCATCATCAGCCCCGATCTCACGACCAACAATCCGGACTGGCAGCACCAGGCGCAGTCGGGCGGCCTGTCGCCCGACGTCACCGGGGCTGAGAATTACACCACCATCGTCGCCCTGACACCGAGCCCGCACGAGCAGGGCGTGATCTGGGCCGGTACCGACGACGGCCGCGTGCAGCTGACGCGCGACGGCGGCAAGAGCTGGACCAGCCTCGAGAAACGCGCCCGCGGCGTGCCGGCGAACAGCTGGGTGAGCAGCATCACCGTCTCGGCGAACGAGCCTACGGTCGCCTATGTCACCTTCGACAATCACCGCCGCTCGGACTGGACGCCCTATGTCTATCGGGTCGAGGACTACGGCAAGCGCTGGCGCCGGCTCGCGGATGACGGGGTCGACGGCTATGCGCTCTCCTTCGCCGAGGACCCGGGCGACCCCGACATTCTCTTCCTCGGTACCGAGTTCGGACTCCATGTCTCCCTCGATCGCGGCAGGAGCTGGTTCAGATGGAGCGCCGGCTTTCCCACCGCAGCGGTCAAGGATCTCGCGATCCAGCCGGAGGAGAACGATCTCGTCATCGCCACCCATGGCCGCGCCGCCTGGATCATCGACGACATCGCGCCCCTGCGGCGGCTCAAGGCGCTCGATCCGGCCACGCGCATGGCGCTTCTCGGCGTCACCGACGGCGAGCGCTACCGGGTCGCGCAGACGGGCGCGAGCCGCTTCCCGGGTGCCGAGGAATTCCGTGGCAAGAACGAGCCTTACGGGGCGATCTTCACGCTTTATTTTGCTGGCGACGACCTGCCACATCCCGATGCCGACAGGGAACGCGCGCGGCTTGAGAAGAAGCGGGTCGCGGAGCGTGCAAAACCTGCCGCCGAATGGGGACCCAAGGCTGCGGCGCCCGAAGAGGCCGCCCGGGAAAAGCGGGAACCGGCGGCCGAGGCGGCCGCGCCGGGCGACAAGAAGGAGCCCAGGGGCCCCAAGGTGACGATCGAGATCCGCGATGCGGCCGGCAAGACGGTGCGCACGATCAAGGCGCCGGTGAAGCAGGGAGTCAATCGCATCGTCTGGGACCTCGAGGGCGATCCCCTGCCGCGCTTTCCGGATGCCAAGGAGGGCTCGATCTTTCGCCGCACCGGAGGTGGGCTTCCTGTCGTGCCCGGCCGCTATCATGCCGTCATCCGCTTTGGTGATACGACCGCCGAGGCCGACGTGACGGTACGGCCCGATCCCCGCTTCAGGCTCGCCGCCAGCGACTGGCAGGCCAATCATGCGGCGCTCGAGCGGGTCGCGGCGCTCCAGGGCGTGGCGGTCGAGGCGGTCAAGCGCATCCTCGCCACCCGCGCCGACCTTGAGGCACTCGAGCGTCTCGCAAAGGAGGCGCGGGCCGCGGAGAAGAAGTCCGACGCCGATGCGGAGGAGAAGGAGGGCGGTGCCGGGAGAGCGGCGGCGGCGCAGGAGCGCGATCGCTTCAGTCCCTTCTTCGATGCGCTCAAGGCGGCGAAAAAGGCGCTCGCTGCGGCCGAGAAGGCGGTGCGCCGCCCGCCCGAGACCAGGGGCATCCCCAAGGACACCGACGCGATGAGCAAGATCAACCGGGCGCGATTCACAATCGCCTCGCAATTTGCGGCGCCGACGCCGGCACAGCGCGGCTATCTCGAGGATGCCGAGCGGGCGCTGGCGGCGGCGATCGAGCGCGTCAATGCCGTGTTCTCGGGCGAGATCGCGCAGGTGCGCGGGGAGGCCGAGAAGCTCGGTCTCTCACCGCTGCCCGTCCGGCCGCCGCTCGCCATGCCCTCGCGCGAGGAGGGGGAGTAACGGCCGCGCCCGTTCGCCCTGAGCCTCCTGAGCGCGTCGAAGGGCGAAGGGCGGACGGTGAAAGGAAACGGGCGGCGCGGCCGCCCGCGTTCCGCCTCCGGAACGATCAGGTGTCGAGGAAGCTCCGGAGCTTGCGGGAGCGGCTCGGGTGCTTGAGCTTTCGCAACGCCTTGGCCTCGATCTGGCGGATGCGCTCGCGGGTCACCGAAAACTGCTGGCCGACCTCCTCGAGCGTGTGGTCGGTGGTCATGCCGATGCCGAATCGCATCCGGAGCACGCGTTCCTCGCGCGGCGTCAGCGAGGCGAGAACGCGCGTCGTGGTCTCGCGCAGATTCGACTGGATCGCCACATCGACCGGCAGGACGGCATTCTTGTCCTCGATGAAGTCACCGAGATGGCTGTCCTCCTCGTCACCGATCGGGGTCTCGAGGCTGATCGGCTCCTTGGCGATCTTCATCACCTTGCGCACCTTCTCGAGCGGCATCGAGAGGCGCTCGGCGAGCTCCTCGGGCGTCGGCTCGCGGCCGTTCTCGTGCAGCATCTGGCGCGAGGTGCGGACCAGCTTGTTGATGGTCTCGATCATGTGCACCGGGATGCGGATGGTGCGCGCCT
>JBHHTO010000008.1:0-25115 GCA_046753425.1 Rhodothalassiaceae bacterium
CCTGCCGGCGGCGGGACGGCACCTTGTCTGGTGGGCGCTTCGCGAGATCGTTCATGGCGCGTATTGCAATCGTCGATGACCGCATCACCAACAGGCGCATCTGGTCGCAACTGGCGCAGGGGCTTGAGGACGATGTCATCGTCAATGCCTTCGCCGACCCCCGGGAGGCCCTGGAAAGCTTCGACGAGGCCGTTCCGGATCTTGTCATCACCGATTTCAAGATGCCCGGCATGGACGGTGCGGCCTTCATCCGGCAGTTGCGCGAACGCCCCGCGTGCGTCGATGTACCCGTAATCGTGGTCACGGTCTACGAGGATCGTTCCTTCCGTTACGAGGCCCTGCTGGCCGGTGCCACCGACTTCCTCATGAGTCCGGTCGACCATTTCGAGTTCCGGGCGCGGGCGCGCAATCTCCTCACGCTTCGGCGGCAGCAGCTCCTTCTCAAGGAACGCGCGGAGGGATTGCGCGAAGAATTGAAGTCGCAGAGCCTGGCGCACGAACGGGCGCTTTCGGAGAGTCGCGAGCGGCTGCTCGCGGTGATCAATACGGTACCCGCGATCGTCTACGCGACGGACGAGGAGGGGCGCTGCCTCTTCATCAACTCGTTCGGAGCACAATTCGCGAAGGCGTCGGCGGCCGCCGCAATTGGTCTCCCGACCGTGGAGCTCTTCGCCGCTCACGAGGCGGAACGGGACCAGGCCAAGGCGAAAGAGCTTTTTGCTGAGCCCGAGGGAAGCATTCTGCTCTATGAAGAGGAACGGAGGAGCGCGAGCGGCGAGCAGCTCACCTTCCTCACCCGCAAGACCCGCCTCCGCGACCCGGCGGGCAAGACGCTGGTCCTCACGGTCGCGACCGACATCACCGAGCGCAAGCTGATGGAGCTCGCCCTGCTCGCCGCCAAGGACGAATCGGAAAAGGCGAACAAGGCAAAGACCGAATTTCTGTCGAATATGAGCCACGAGCTTCGCACACCGCTCAATGCCATTCTCGGCTTTTCCGAAATGATGGCGCGGGGAGAGGTCGGGCCCGCGGGTATCGATCGCTATCGCGAATATGCGGCCGACATCCACCGCAGCGCGAGCCATCTTCTGCGCCTCATCAATGATATCCTCGACCTCTCCCGGGTCGAGGAAGGGCATCTGCTCCTCAAGGCCGCTCCCATCGAGGTCGAGGCGGTGGTCAGGGACTTGGCGCGCATGGTGCTTCCGGAAGCGCAACGGAAATCGATCAGCGTCGCGCTCGACATCGAACCGGGACTGCCGCATCTCATGGGGGATAGGGTGCGCCTTCAGCAGGCACTGCTGAATCTTCTTGTGAATGCCATCAAATTCACGCCCAATGGGGGGCAGATTCGCCTTGCGGCAGTGGGGACATCAGAGGGCGGTTTGCGGCTTTCCGTCAGCGACACCGGGATCGGCATGTCGGCCGAGGACATGGAGACGGCCCGGACCCGCTTTGGCCAGGTTTTCAAGTCGCCGGAGGCGAAAAGCCATGAGGGTGTGGGGCTTGGACTGCCGCTCTCGATCGCGCTGATCGAATTGCATGGCGGCACGGTCGAAATTTCCAGTGCACCGAACCGGGGCACCACCGTCAGCGCCCTGTTTCCGGCCCAGCGTCTGACCCGTGGGCCGGTCGAGGGCACAAAAAGACACGGCATTCGTCATGCGGTCTGACAACCGGCGCCATGCCCCTGGCAGCGGCCTCGTTGCAGCCCTGAAGCGGCACTGGCGGCAATTCCGCTGGCGGCGCGATGTGGCCCGCCGGCGCTTTCCGGGTGAGACCGGGCAGATCAGGATGCGCCTCCTTTATGCCATCGGAATCTGGCTCTACATCCTTATCGCACTCGTCGCCTTCGGCGAATTCCTGCCGGATCTCTCGATGCCGGTGCGAATTGTGGCCGTCGGCACCCTGGTGGCACTGGCGCTGCCCGTACATCTTCTTCTCACCCTGCGGCAATCGCATGTGCGGCGCATCGTCGGTCTTGTTCATGATATCGGCGCACTGTCGCTGTTCATGCATTTCGGCGGCGCCGTCACGGCGCCGTTCTTTCCCGTCTATCTGTGGATCGCTCTTGGCAACGGCTTTCGTTTCGGGGTCGGCTATCTGCTGGCCTCGGGGGCATTCTCGGTCGTCTGTTTTGCACTCGTGATTGCCACCACGTCGATCTGGCGGGAGCAGCTTCTCCTGTCCTCGGGTCTCCTCGGCTCGCTGATCGTCATCCCCGCCTATGTGGCGTCGCTCATACGTCAGCTCCACCGGGCGCGCGCGGAGGCGGAGCGCGCAAGCGCGGCCAAGAGCGAGTTCCTCGCCACCGTCAGCCACGAGGTGCGGACGCCGCTCAATGCGATCATCGGCCTGTCGGACATCCTGCGCGCCGCGCCGCTCGAGGGCGAGCAGCGGCAGATGGTGCGGGCCATCGGCACCGCCGGGCGCGCGCTCCTCGAACTGATGAGCGACATCCTCAATCTCGCACGGATCGAGGCGGGCCGCGAGGTGCGCCGCGACGAGGCCGTATCCCTGTTCCATCTGGTGGCGGAGCTCGAGGCAATCGCGGCACCGCTCGCGCGCGAGAAGGGACTGGTCCTGTCGACCCAGGTCGCGCCCGGGGTGCCGCGTCACATTCTCGTCGACCGGCGACATTTGCAGAAAGTGCTCATCAATCTCCTCGTGAACGCCGTCAAGTTCACGGATCGTGGCGCCGTTCGTCTGCGCATCGGGCGGGGCGGGGCGGCTGCCGGGGACATGCTGCTGTTCACGGTCGCAGACAGCGGTCGCGGCATTCCGGAAGATGAGCAGGGCCGGATTTTCGAAAGCTTCACGCAGTCGCGCCACAATCGCCGTGACAGTGACGGCGGCGCCGGGCTCGGCCTTGCCATCGTCAGGCGCCTTGTCGAGCTGATGGACGGCGCGGTGGCGCTCGAAAGCCGCGTCGGCGCGGGCGCGAGCTTCACTGTCTCGATACCCTGTCGCCCTGCCGACGGGGAGGCGCCTGCGGCGACGCGGCAACTGGCGGCGACGCTGTTTGTGTCCGGCGGCGCGTCGGGAACGGTGCGGCGGCTTTTCGGGGAGGTGTTTTCCGGGCTTGTCGAGGTCGCCGAGACCGCAGCACTTCCCGATGTGGTTTTGCAGCGGTGCCGCGTCTGCGGCGAGCGTCCGGTGGTTTTTCTGGACGAGGACGCGTGCGATGCAGCCACGCTTGGCGATGTGACGGGCCGGCTCGAGAGGCTCGGCCTGTTTCGCTCGCCGCTGATCGTGTTGTTGCGTGGCCAGGAGACCGCGGCCCGGGACGCGCCCTTGCCGCCCGCGGTGCTGACGGCGGTGCCGCGGCAGGCGGGCAGGAGCGAGCGCGAGCAGCTTCTCGCCCTGCTCGCCACGCTTCTCGACCAGGAGGCGGAGCCCGCGCCCGACACGTTGCGCGAAGAGGTTGAGGGCGGGCCACGCCTGCGCATCCTCGTTGCCGAGGACAATCGCGTGAACCGGCAGATCGCGCAGCGGATTCTCGAGCAGCTCGGTCATGAGGTGGTCTGTGCCGAGGACGGTGAGGCGGTGCTCGAGGTGCTCGAAACGGAGGCCTTTGACGCCATCTTGATGGACGTCAACATGCCGGGCATGGGTGGTCTCGAGGCAACGCAGATGATCCGGGCGATGGAAGGCAGCGATCGCCACACGCCGGTCATCGGCCTGACCGCTGACGCAACGGTCGCGGCGGAACGGCTGTGCGCCGAAGCGGGCATGGACGCGGTGACCCACAAACCGGTCTCGCCGCAGGCGATCCGCACCGTGCTTGCCCGGGTCCTGCCGGAGCGCCCGGCGAGCAGCGCGGACAAGGCGACGGCGGCCAATGTCGTCTCCCATCCCCAATTGCAAAAACCGAGGGCCCGGGTGGTGGACACGGAAAAGCTCGCCGAACTCGAGGCGCTGTGTCCCGATGGCCTGTTCGACCGCCTGAAGACGGAGTTCATCGAGGACGCGGAGACGCTGTTCGGCGACATTCGCGATAGCGTTCTGGCGCAGGATCTGAAGACGTTCCGCGATACAGCGCACGCCATCCGCAGCATGGCTGCGAACATGGGTGCCCTGCGTCTGCTCGCGCTGTGCGACCGCTGCCGCCGGTTCGGGCCCGACACGCTGCGCGCCGAGGGCGAGACGTTTCTTGCCGAGCTCGCGCACGAGATCGCGCTGCTGCGCGCAGCCCTCCTTGGCGAGGACGACGCGCCCGGAATCCGGCACCATATCAAGGACGGCGCCTAGGCGCTGCGCGCGGCGGGGGGGCGCCGTGTCCGTCCGCCTCCACCTGTCCTGCATCCTTAGCAATCGGTTGTGGCAGAACGCGTAATCGCACGCCCGCTCGCCCGCTTTCTCGCGTCCGCCCGCGCGCGAGTCGCACCGGCACCTCCGTTCGCGCGAGCAACGCGCCGTCGCGGCGCCGACCATGCCATCCTGCCGTCGAATGGCGGCGCTGCACACAAAACGGGCAGGAAAATGCTGCGACGCAACAAGTCCCGGTCGCGAGAGAGAATTTCATCCTGACTGGATGATCAGAAATTAGGCGGAAGAATAAGAAAAGAGCATGTGAAAAAAGTTCTGTATTCATCGCGATTCATGCTGCGCCGCAATATACAAAATAAATAAGATGTTGCCGGTCAGGCGTCCTGTGCGCCGATCTTTCAACATCAACAGAAAAGGGTCTTTTGACATGGATGGGTGCATTTCACAGCGGACATGTCTCGTGCTCATGCTCCTTACCCTTGCGGTCGCGGCCACCAGGTCCGATGCCGCTTATAGCGCCGACGGCGCGGCCGGGCCGGCGCAGCCGGCGCCTTCCCTCGCCATCACGGGAGATGTCGCCCTGGTGAGCGACTATCGCTTTCGTGGCGTCTCCGTGAGCGGCAAGGATCCGGCGCTTCAGGGATCGCTCAGGGTCGCGGGCGCGCTCGGGCATCTTGCCGTCTGGGGTTCGTCGATCGAGAGCTTCAACGGTGCCGAGCTCGAGCTCGACGCGACCGTGGGCCGGGAATTCGCCATCGCCGGCGTCGATCTCGATGCCGGCCTCATCGGCTATGTCTTTCCTGGCGGTGATGACACCGATTATGTGGAGGTCTACGCGAATGCCGGCGGTGCGATCGGTCCCCTTTCCTGGAGTGCGGGCGTCAACTATGCGCCGGACCAGAAGAATATCGGTGGCCGCGACAGCATTTATGTCTTCTCCGGGCTGGCTTTCTCGCTCCCGGCAGCGCCGCTTGCGCTGGAGGCCGGTGCCGGTTTCGAGGACGGGGCCTTCGGCGCCGACAAGTGGGACTGGCATGTCGGGCTGCGCTACACCATTGCGGGCATCAATCTTGGCCTTGCCTATGTCGATGCCCGCGATGACCGGCGCGCCATCCCGGGGACCGCGGTGTTCTCGATTTCGCGCGGCTTCTGAGCGGCGGCCTACTCGAACCGCAGGGCGTCGATGGGATTGAGATTCGCCGCCCGTCGCGCCGGGTAGAAACCGAAAAAGACGCCGACGAAGGCGGAGGCGGCGAGGGCGAGGACGACGAAGAGGGGTTCCACCAGGATCGGCCAGTCGCCGACCCTCGCCATCGCCACCGCGCCTGCGCCACCGATGAGAATGCCGATCAGGCCGCCGATGACGGCGAGGGTGACGGCCTGGATCAGGAACTGCATCTGCACGTCCCGGGGGCGCGCGCCAACCGCCATCCTGAGACCGATCTCGCGCGTCCGCTCGGTGACCGAGACCAGCATGATATTCATGATGCCGATGCCGCCGACGATGAGCGCGATGCCGGCGGTGGCGCCGAGCAGGATGCCGAGGGTCTCCTGTGTTTCCTGGCGGGCGCGGATGAATTCGGCGAGATTGCGCACGGTGAAGTCGGCCTCCGCGCCCGGCGGAATGCGCCGCAGCTCGTGCAGGGTGACGTCGATGGTGCGCTCCACGGCGGGCATCGCCGCCGGGTCCCGCACGCCGATCACGATTGCCTGCAGGGCATTGGGAACGACGCCGGTTCCGGTGAGGCGGTTGCGCGCCGTGGTGAGCGGGACCATGATGACGTCGTCGGTGTCACGACCCCAGCTGCTCTGTCCCTTCGAGGCAAGCACACCAATCACCTTGAAGGGTACGTTCTTGATGCGGATGCGGGCGCCGAGCGGCGAGGTGCCGGCAAAAAGCTCGCGCACGATGGAGGTGCCGACCACGGCCACCTTGGTGCCGGCGCGGACATCCTGCTCGCTGAGGCCACGGCCCTCTGCGACCGGCCAGTTGCGGATCATCAGATAATCGGGCTGGATGCCGTCGATCTCCGTCGTCCAGTTGGTGTTGCCGAAGACGACGGGTGCGACGGTCGAGACGAAACCGGAAATGCCATAGATTCGGTCCAGGCGCTCGCTCAGGACCTTGAGGTCGCGATCGGTAAAGGGGGTGCTCGTGCCGGCGCCTGCGCGGCGGCCGCCGATGCGGCTCGAGCCGGGGTGAAGATACAGCATGTTGGTGCCGAGCGAGGCGATCCGTTCCTCGACCTGCCGGCTCGCTCCGCTCGAGACCGAAACCATGACGATCACCGACGCGACGCCGATGATGATGCCGAGCATGGTGAGCAGGCTGCGCAATGCGTTGGCGCGCAGCGCTTCGAGGGCGATGACGATACTGGCACCGAGTTTCATGCCTGGGCTCCTGCAAGGAGAGCGGTGGCATCTTCCCGGCTGCTCGCGCTGTCCCGGATGAGGTGACCGTCAAGAAATTCGAGGCGCCGTGCCGCACGGCCGGCGACCTGGGCATCATGCGTGACCATGATGATGGTGACGCCTTCGGCATTGAGCCTGCCGAAGAGATCGAGGATCTCGGCGCCTGTCCTGCTGTCGAGCGCGCCGGTCGGCTCGTCGGCGAGAAGGATTTTTGGATCATTGACCAGGGCCCGGGCGATCGCCACCCTCTGCTGCTGCCCGCCCGACAGGGCGTTGGGCAGGAAATGCATGCGATCGGCAAGTCCCACCCGTTCGAGCGCGTGTCGACAGCGCTCGTCCCAGTCGGGCACCGGGCCGCCGCCATAGAGCAGGGGCAGGCGCACATTCTGCAAGGCTGTCGCGCGTGCCAGGAGGTTGAACTGCTGGAAGACGAAACCGATCACCCGGTTGCGGATCTGCGCCAGCTCGTCGGGCGCGAGCGTCGCGATATCGGTGCCGGCGATCTCGAGGCTGCCGGCGGTCGGGACATCGAGCGCCCCGAGAAGGTTCATGAAGGTGGACTTGCCGGAGCCCGATGGTCCCATGACGGCGACATATTCGCCTTCCCCGATCTCGACATCGATGCCGGCGAGCGCGTGCACGACCTCGGTGCCGAGCACATAGTCCTTGCAGAGACCGGAGCAGCGGATCAGCGCCATCAGCCGAGGTCTCCCGCTGTCTCCCGCGTGATCACCCGGTCGCCTTCGGCAAGACCGCGGCGGATCTCGGTGAAGCGGTTGTCGGAGACGCCGAGCAGGACGCGCCGCGCCACGCGCTTGCCCGTCTTGTCCTCGACATAGACCCGTCCCACGCGTAGCTGTTCGCGCTCGCGTGCCAGGTCCGCGTAGCGGGCCATCTGCTTGGGCGTCAGGATTTCGCCGAGGGCCTTCTCGAGCTGGGCCTGAAAGCGTGCCCGCAGGGCCTCCGGGTCCGGGGCAGCGGGACCGGCGCCGCCACCGCCCGGGAACTGGCGGCGAAATCCGGCGCGCAGATCCCGCATCGCCGCGGCGAGCTTTTTCCGCTGTGCGGCATCGAGAGCCAGCCGCTCGGCCATCTCGGCAAGCCCCTGCCTGCCGGCACCCGACCCGGTCGAGGCGGGGGCGGCGGCCTCCGCGACCGGGGCCTGCGGCCGGAAGCGCAGGGCGGCATTGGGGACCCGCAGCACGTCCTTCGCCGAACCGGTGACGATCTCGAGATTGGCGGTCATGCCCGGCAGCAGCCGGCGATCCGGGTTGTCATCGGCGATGATCACCGTATAGGTGACCACGTTCTGCAGCTCCACCGGAGCAAGGCGCACCTGCTTCACGACACCCGAAAAGTGCTGCTCCGGGTAGGCATCGACGCCGAAGCGTACGGGATTGCCTGGCCGGACGCCGCCGATGTCGGCCTCATCCACCGAGGCCTCGATCTGGATCGAACGCAGATCCTGTGCGATCTCGAAGAGCACCGGCGCCGACAGGCTCGCGGCCACCGTCTGGCCGACATCGACGACCCGATTGACGATCACGCCGTCGATCGGCGAGCGGATCTCGGTGCGCGCGAGGTCGATCCGCGCCTGTTCCAGCGCGGCACGGCGCTGTTCTATGGTGGCTTCCGCCGTCACCCGCTGTGCCTCGGCGGCCGACAGGTCGGCACGGGCGACGGCGAGCGCCGCCTCGGCGGCATCGAGCGCGCTGGCCGAGAGATTGCCGCCCTGTGCCAGCTTGCGGTTGCGCTCATAGTCCCGCTCCGCCTGCACGAGGCTGGCCCTTGCCCGTGCGATCGCCGCCCTGGCGCTGGCGAGCCCCGCCTCCGCCAGCTTGAGGTCGGCGGCCGCCTGCTCGACGCGGGCCGCGAATGTGCGCGGGTCGATGACCGCGACCACCTGTCCCTGCTTCACCTCGTCATTGAAGTCGGCGCGCAGCTCCGCGACCTGGCCCGAGACCTGGGAGCCGAGCTGGACCGTGACCAGCGGCCGCACCGAGCCGGTGGTCGCAACCACCTGCTCGATGTCACCCCGCTCAACGACGGCACTCTCGAATCCGTGCCGGCGGTCGGGCGCGTCCGACCTGGCAAGAAAGGCGACGCCAAGGACCACCGTGGCGGCAACCGCCAGGGCGGCGTAGAGCTGACGCCGGGACATCGTCATCCGCTGGAACTCCCTCGTGGCGACCGCAATGGCCGTGGTGCTTCGTCTCTTGTACGCAAGCTGTCGGCCCGCCCTGCGTCAGTCGCCCGCGGCGGCGCGGCGCGCAAGCTCGATGAGATCGGCGAGCGCCTGCGCCCCGGTCTTGCGCAGGATGCTGGCGCGATGATTCTCGACCGTACGCTCCGAGATGCCAAGACGATACGCCACCACCTTGTTGGTGCGGCCTTCGGCAAGAAGCCGGAAAATCTCGCGTTCACGCGCGGTCAGGGTGGCCAGCAGGCGCCGGGCCTCGCACCGGCGCTCCCGGTCTTCGGTCAATCTGCGACTGAGAGCGAGGGCGTCGCGCGTTCGTGCGAGGAGCGCGTCCTCGGAGAAGGGCTTTTCGAGAAAATCGAGCGCGCCCGACTTCATCGCCCGGACCGCGCTTTCGACATCGCCGTGACCGGTGATTACGATGACCGGCAATTCGGGGTGGCGGCGCCGGACCTCCACGAGGAGGGCGAGGCCGCTCACCGCACCCATCATCAGGTCGGTCACGACGCAGCCGGGAAGCGCGGGCGAATCGCCAAGCAGCGATTCCGCCGAAGCGTGCGCCGTCACCCGGTAGCCGTGATTCTCGAACAGAAAGACAAGCGCCCGCCTCTCGCCGGGGTCGTCATCGACAACATAGACACGCGATGCTTCGGGAGTCGTCATTCGGTCGCCGCTTCTCTTGAGACAGGGAGTGAGAAGGAGAGGCTAAGTCCGGCACCCTGCGGCGGCCGTTCGGCCCACAGCCGCCCACCATGTGCCTCGACAATGGTCCGGCTGATGGCCAGCCCGAGACCGACCCCGGTGGGAGTGCGGCCGACGAAGGGTGTGAACATCTGCGCCAGATCCTGATCGGAGACGCCACGGCCGCGGTCGATTACCGAAACGCGAATTTGGTCGCGCCGGCGTTGCTGCACCCGAACGATGACAAGTCGGAATTCGGGGGGCTGGTCCTTCACCGCATCGACGGCATTGCGCACGAGATTGAGAAGAACCTGCTGGATCTGGACCTCATCGCCCAGGATCGGCGGGATCTGGCGCGGGATCTCGAGCCGCAGGCTGGTCTCACCGCGGCTCGCCTCCAGCATGAGCAAAGGTTCGAGATCGGCGATCGCGCCATGGAGATCCATCGGTACGAGACGGGGCGGCTTGTTCTGGCTGAGCGCCCGCGTGCGCTGGATGATCGCCTTGAGACGGTCGGCCTCGTGCGCGATCAGGCTGAGCGCCTCCTCGCAACGCGCGCTGCTCGCCTGCGGATCGCTTCCCGCCCTTGCGAACACGGAGATGGCGGACAGGGGTTGTGCGATCTCATGTGCGAGGCTCGCCGCCATCTGGCCGAGCAGGCTCAGGCGCTCGAGATGGGCGAGTGCCGTTTCGCGAACCTTGAGATTGGCCGCCATGCGCGCCCGCGAAGTGGAAAGGCCGCCGAGCAGGAGGCCGATGCCCGCCTGCAACAGGAGAAAGAGCTGGATTTCGAGCCGGGCCACGGGCGTCGCCGCGTTCGCCGCGCCGAAAATGGGGGCCACGGTGACCGCAAGCACCGCAATGGCGGCGCCCGTCCAGCCATGGCGGACGGCCAGCCAGAGCACCGGCAACAGGGCCGGATACCAGTGGACGAAGCGGCTGGTGGCGCCGATTAAGGTAACGAGTAGGGCGCCGAGCGCGAGGGCCGCGAAGGCCTCGCCGATGAGCGACCAGTCTGGACGCAGCCGCCTCCTGCCGTCGAGGAGCAGGAGCAATCCGTAAAGCGCGGGTCCGGCGCTCAGGATTCCGAGCATCTGGCAAATCCAGTTGGTCGTGATAGCGAGGGCGACGACAGAGGTTCCCGCCTCGCCGATGCCGCTGGTGGCGGCGGGAATCGTCACCGCCGCGCTGACCGTTGCGGCCGCGATTGCCGCGGTGCCGATCCACAGCAGATTGGAGAACCGGTCGAGCGAGACCTCGATGCCGCGGCGGCGCACCAGCGCCCAGACGAGCAGGGAATATATCAGCGCCGAGGCTGTGCTCGTCGCGATCTCCAGGGGGCCCGCCGTCGCAAGGCCACCGGCGGCCGCCAGCGCCACCGTCTCGGCGATGACAAGGGGCAGGGTGACCCGCGGCCCATAGCGCAGCAGCATGGCGAACCGCAGCCCGAAGGCGGGAAACCAGAGTTCGGAGCCCGGCATCACCGCGAGCAGGGCCGAAAGACGCAGGAGGGCGAGGAAGCCCAGAGTGTAGCCGATGGCGAAGAAGACAAGGAATGGCGGCTTGCGGACGATTTGCAGGAACCTGCGCCACGACCCCGGTGCCGGTGCAGCCGTTTCTGTCATCGGCCTTCGCCCATCTTCCTCCCGAAGGAACGAGATTAACCCTCACAACGTGCGCCGCAAGAGCGAATCCGTATTCTGCGTGAGGTTGTTGGGCCGAGTGAGCCTGTCGTGCACGGAGGTTTCGCTTGTCTCACGGCTCCGCCTCGGCAATCATCCGGCCTCTTTCGCCGGCCTCGGCGGCGGGCAACGCAGCCCGCGCCAGGCCTGGCGTGGCGACAGCCTTCCGAAGGGTACGGGTGACAGGGTGGCAAACTCCGGTCCGCATCGTCGATTCCACAAGCGTCTGCCGCCATGGAAGCCGGCCCGCATCGCGCTCGGCATCGCTCTCATTTTCGGTGGCATGCTGGGATTCCTTCCGGTGCTCGGATTCTGGATGATCCCGCTGGGGCTTGCGGTGCTGTCGGTCGACATCCCGCAGGCGCGGCGCTGGCGCAGGCGGCTTAGCGTCTGGTGGCAACGGCGAAGGCAGAAGCGGGGAGAGGGCAATCGGGCGGATGCGGGCGATTCCGGGCGTGCCTGAGTGTGCAGATATGATCCCCGGCGAGTCGAAGGGCTGGAAAAAAACACATTGCTGTGGCAGGAGGCTCGCCTTGGACCGGCGCCGCACGAACCAGACACTGCCCAAGGGGAGACCGCACAGGATGAATCGCCCATATCGCTTTCGCGTCCTTTCCCGCCTGTGTGCGGGAACGGCACTGGCCCTCGTGCCCCTTGGTGCGGTCCATGCGCAATCGGTCGATATCGACAGCGCGCGGACCGAGACGGTGCGCACCTCCAATCCGGACGGCAACGGGGCCGCGGATATCAACATCACGAGCGGCGGCAGTGTCGAGGTCACCTCCGGGGCGGCCGTCGTCATCGATTCGAGCAATACGGTCACCAATGACGGCACCATCTCCTCGACCGTGGCCGCGGATGGCATCGGTATCGACGTCCAGACCGGCAGCGGAATCACCTCCGGGATCACCAACAGCGCAACCATCGATGCCATCCCCGAGGGCAATCTCGTTGGTCGCAACGGCCGCTTCGATCGCGAACTGATCAATGCGGCGGGCGCGCATTTCGGGATCCGTCTTGCCGGCAGCGGTACCTTCACCGGCAACATCCTGAGCGAATCCGGGGGACGAATCCGGGCCTTCGGCGCCGGCTCGATCGGCATCGATCTCGGTGCCCCGGTGGTCGGCCTTGTGCGCAATGGCGGATCGCTGCAGGTCGCGGGCGAGGGGTCGGTCGGCATCGCGGTTGGTGCACCGCTGACCGGGAATCTCGAGAACACCGGGACGATTTCCGCGAATATCGCCGGCAAGAGCACCGGCATCGAGGTCCGCGAACGGATCGATGGCGGGCTGCTTAATCTCGGATCCGTGTCCACCGGTGTCGCCGCCTCCTTTGATCGCAAGCTGAAGCTGCAGCAGGAGGTCTCGGGCGGGGCGGCGCTTGCGGTGCATGCCGACATCACCGGTGGTATCCTCAACGGGCCGCGCACGAGCGCCCCGGACGACACGAGCGGCTCGCTCGCCGCCCTGTCCTCGCTCGGGGAAAGTGCCCTTCTCGTCGCGAGCCAGGCGCCGGACGGCAGCGGGCGCGACATCGCGATCGGTGCCGTGGGAACGGGCGGCGACGCCTTCGCGGTCGTCAACCGGGCGACGATCGCAAGCTCGAGCGTGCTCAAGGACGTCGACGTCTCCGCCATCAGGATCGAGGGAGCCGACATCGGCGGCACAATCTTCCGCGTCGATCTCGCCGGCGGGATCAGCAATCAGGAACGCGGGGTCATTGATGCGCGGGCGGCGGACGGCCGCGCCGTCGGCATCCATATCGGCAATTTCGCGACCGTTCCGCTGATCGACAATGCGGGCTCGATCGCTGCGCGGTCGACCATCTTCCAGCTCGACACCAATTTCGACGGCCGCTTCGAGGAGGTCGGCGTTGGTGGTGACGCCATCGGCATCTTCATCGACCGGAATGCGACGGTCAACGCGATCCGCAACTCCGGCACCATCCAGGTGACCGGCGACGGCGAGGCCTCCAATGTCTGGGGCGTGCTCGACCTGTCGGGTACGGTGACCAGCTTCGACAACAGCGGCACCATCACGGTCAGCATTCCGGCGGGAGGTACGGGGACGGCGGTCGCCGTCGATCTGTCGGCGGCGAGCGATGACATCACCTTTAGCAATTCGGGCACGATTGCCGGTGACGTGATCCTCGGCGGCGGCAACGACACGGTGACCATGACCGGCGGCGCCCTTTTCGGGACACTCGATTTCGGCGCCGGCGCGGGCAGCCTCAGGCTAAGCGCGAATGCGAGTTTTGTCGGTACGCTCAAGGGCTCCGGGCTCGCCCTGACGGTAGAGGATTCACTTTTCAGCATCTCAAGCGACGCGCCGCTTCGCCTCGAGCGGGCCGACTTTCTCGGCGCCTCGACACTGACCCTCGGCATCTTCGCCGCCGACAATCCGGAAGGCGTCCTTGTCGCCAGCGATCGTGTGACCATCGGCCCCGATGTGGCGATCGATCCCAATTTCTTCGTCTTTCCGACGGCGACCGATCCCATCGTGCTCATTTCGGCCAATGACCTGTCGCTCGGTGCGCCGCTTTCCGATCTCAATGTCAAGCTCGGCCTGTCGTCGATCGTGTTCGCGCAGGAGCTCGCCACGCGCACTGCCGGGGGCAAGGAGCAGCTTGTGCTCAACCTGCGCCTGCGCGATTCGCAGGAGATCGGGCTCAGCGGGCGGCGGGCGCAGGTCTTCGACGCCGCGACGGAGGTCCTGTCCGCCGATTCCAGGCTCGGTACGGCGATCGCCAACATCGACTCGTTCGACGATCTGAACAGCGCGCTCGGGCAGCTCACGCCGGACATCACGGGGGTCTCGCGACAGGTCGCGGTCGGTGCCCAGAATCTGGCGCTGAGCGCGCTGTCACAGCGCTTCATGAGCCGTCGCGTGATCGACGATGCGCCGATCCCGGAAGTCTCGGAGGCGGCGCGTCCGGCGCTCGAGGCCGAGATCGAGGCCGAACGCAAGGGCTGGAGCTATTTTCTGCAGGAGATCGGCTATTTTGCCGACGTCAATGCCGATCCGGTGACCGGGACGCCGGGCTACAATGGCAGCTATATCGGCTTCATGGCCGGGGCCGACAAGCCGATGCTCGGCTTCGATGCGGTCGGGATTTCGCTGATGCAGAGCATCTCCGAGTTCGATGACGATCTCACCGAGACCAACGATCTCGAGGTGCTCTCGACGCAGGCCAATCTCTATGCCTCGCTGTCGCACAAGGGGTTCTTCCTCGACCTCGTCGGCAGCTTCGCCTATCACGACTTCTCGCGCACCCATATCGTGTCGTTTGCGAATTTCACGCGCCAGGTCGACGCCGACTGGACCGCAACCCAGTTCGGCGGCAGCGCGCAGGCCGGCTTCCGCCTGCCGCTCGGCAAGCGTGTCGGCGTGACGCTCGCGGGCACCGTGAACTATGTGCGCCTTGACGAGGGGAGCTACACCGAGAAATCGGACGGCCTCACCTATGAGGTCGCCAAGCGGGTCACAACCTCGTTGCGCGCCGGTGGCAGCGCCGGCTTCGACGCGACCTTCCATTACGGTTCGGAGGTCCTGATCCGCCCTTATCTCCGGGGCGGATATATGAGTGAGCTCGATGATAGCGAAATCACGACGCGTGCGCGCTTTTCCGGGGGCACGCGGGACATCGCCTTCGTCGTCCCGGTGACCCAGGATGATGTCTATTTCGCAAGCGCGGGTGTGAGCTTTATCAACCGCAATCTCGTCGTCACGCTCGGCTATGACGGCGAGCGGGCGACCCGATTCTTCTCGCACATGGCCTCTCTCAGCGCCCGCCTGCGGTTCTAGGGCGACCGGCGCGAAGGGCGGCGCGGCGAATTGGCGCACGCTGCCCGTTTAACCCTTTGCAAAGAGAAAGATTGTCTATATGAGGGCGCGCCGTGGCCGCCGCCTGGCGTGGCGGCCACATTGTGTGAATTCCTGAGGGACCGTATCGGCAATGGATATCCGTGAACAGCAGCGTACCTATGAAGGCTTTCTGCGCCTTGCCACCCGTATCAGCGTGGCCTCGGTGGTGATTCTCGCCGGCATGGCGCTCTTCCTCGTCTGAGCGGAAACACAGAACATCACAAGAACAGAACGGGCTGGCGTCGGCCTGCCCGATGGGTTAGGCTCGTCCGCAGGACGGGCTTGCTGAGGGAGTGAAAGAAGCCATGGCAGGAAGCGTGAACAAGGTGATTCTCGTCGGCAATCTCGGCCGCGATCCGGAGGTCCGCTCGCTCAGTAACGGGTCGCCGGTGGTCAATCTCTCGGTCGCCACGTCCGAGACCTGGCGCGACAAGGGAACCGGCGAGCGGCGCGAGCGCACCGAATGGCACCGCGTGGTCATCTTCAACGAGAATCTGGCGCGGGTCGCCGAGCAGTATCTGAGGAAGGGCTCGAAGGTCTATCTCGAGGGTCAGTTGCAGACTCGCAAATGGCAGGACCAGTCGGGCGCCGATCGCTATTCGACGGAGATCGTGCTGCAGCGTTTCCGCGGCGAGCTCGTCATGCTCGACAGCGCGTCGGCACGCGCCGAGGGCGGTGTCGCGGCGGTCGGAAACAACGGCGACCGGGGCGCGCCCGAGCCGGTCGGCGGCGCGGCCCTCGACGACGAGATTCCGTTCTGACCGCCGCGGGGTTCCAGCCCGGCGCGAAGGGCATGCGGCCAGGCCACGGCTTCAGATCAGCTCGTCCTTGTCGAACAGCGGATCGCCGCGCACGTCCTCGGCGATCTCGTCGAAGCGCAGCGCCTCGCCGGACTCGAAAAGCAGCACGCGAACGCCGTTGGTGATCGCGAACTGGCGCAGTGATCCCTCGCGGACCGGTGCATGGATGATTGCCGGCGCCCCGAACGCCCTTGCGAGTTCGGTCATCTCGGCATCGTCCGGCGTGATCCGGATCTGCGGCAGGTTGCTGCGGTGGGCGGCCGCGAAGCGGAGGTCGATCCCGTATTTGCGTGCGCTCCACGATTTCGCTGGCAAAGACGTGCGCGAGCGGGCTCGCGAGCGGGCCCCGTGGGCTGCCCGGAAAACTGCGATTGAGGTCGCGGCAATCGGGCAGATAACGCGGATGCCTGATGAAGCCGAAAACGTTGACCACCGGCACGCAGATCAGCGTGCCGGCGAGGCGGCACGGCGAGACCCTGCAGAGCAGCCGCCGGATGATCTCGACGCCGATGATCTCGTCACCGTGTGCCGCGGTGCTGACAAAAAGCCCGGGCCCCAGCTATGCGCCATGCACAACGCGAACCGGCAGGGCCATCGGCGTGTGTATCGACAGGCGACTGATCGAAAGCTCGATGGTGGCGACACTTGCCGCGTGCAACAGCTCGTCGCCATTTCCTATCGGGATCTCGAAGCGCAGCCAGGGGGTCCTGTCCGGGCCCGTGAATTCCACGACATTCTCGACGTGAAGCGCCGATGTGCGGGCCCCGGTATCGATCTTCGCCTTGAGCGCGAAGACGCCGAGATCGGGCAGGTCGATCCGCTCGCGCCAGCCAATGAGAGGCCGCATGTGCCGATGTGGCCTTCTTGCCTTCCGCATGGCCTTCTTTCGCGACGATGTCCCGTGCATGTGTCCGTATTTCCAGGCGTCAATGGTCGATCCGTTCCGCTTCTCCGGCTATTGCTGGCACATGGCGTCCGGCACGCCGACAGATTTCGCCGGGCCGCATGGCCTCCCGCTTGAACCCGCTCCTGCCGGCGCCCTGCACCGATTTCGGTTGACAGGCGCTCTGGAACCGGTCAGAAGCAGCGACGCGTTTCCGCAACACCGGACCGGGTTCCGGAGCGGGACGCGCGGGCGTGCCGGCCGGTCTGTCACGGTGCGCTTTTCGTCAATCACGACAGGCGGGCGGCGAACGGCTGCCCGGACAGACGTCACGAATGCGACTGATCCGATTGGTTTCGCGCGAGTTATCGACGCTACCCAATTCCGAGACATCGCGCGAAAGGACTGAAAATGGCACAAGGTACGGTCAAGTGGTTCAACGCCACGAAGGGCTATGGGTTCATCCAGCCGGAGAGCGGCGGCAAGGACGTGTTCGTCCACATTTCCGCGGTCGAGCGTGCGGGGCTGTCCCGGCTCGATGACGATCAGAAGGTCTCCTACGATCTCGAGGAAGATCGTCGCGGGCGCTTCTCGGCGGTGAACATCCAGCTTGCCGACTGATCCATCCCGATCACGGGAGTGCGGAAAGGGGAGGCCATGGGGCCTCCCCTTTCTCGTTTTCGGAAGCGACGGACGATGCTGCCGGTGCGGTCAGGGGAAGGCGGTGCAGGGCGCACCGCCGCGACAGCCGGCCGCGAGATAGCCGGCAAGGCGCTCGGCAAGTAAATGGTGCCACACCCCGGCCGCGCGTCGATGAAAAAGGCAGCCGGCCACCCGGAAAAACGATGGTCCCACCAGCCGCTGATATCGCCGGTGATCGTCTCCCGGACCTCGGTCGGCGGAGCGGCAAGCGTGACCTCGAGCGTCACCTCATAGGCGCGGCGCGGCATCGGCGTGATGATCGGCGCACTCTCGTCCACCTCTTGCGCCAATGCCGGGCCGAAGCGTAGACCGCCCGCCAGCATCGCCGCAATGACGGCGGCTGCAAATCGCTGTTTTCCTGCCATGTCTCGTTCCCCTCTCCGTCGGCTGCGACGTGCCTTTCGGCAGACCCCCTGTCCGTCTTGAGGGGCGAGGTTCCAGCACCTATCCTGCTCCGCGTCAAGCCATGTCGCAGGCGTCAGCAGGCCAGGGGAGGGCCGCAGTCATGACTCGCACGCTGTTTCATCTTCTTTGCCTCTGTTGCGGGCTTCTCGCGAGCCCGACTTTCGCTGAGGAGAAAGTGTCCCCCGCGGCACCGCCCTATGAGCCGAAAAGCTTCACCACCGAACATGCCGGGACCTTTGGCGGCGTTCGCATGAGCTACCGGGCGGTCGCCGGCGAGACCATCCTCCGCGACGATGAGGGCAAGCCGCGGGCGGCGATCTTCTCGGTTGCCTATCTCAGGACCGGCGTGAAGGATTATCGCAGCCGCCCGGTCACCTTCCTCTACAATGGCGGTCCGGGCTCGGCGTCGCTGTGGCTCCACATGGGTGCCTTCGGGCCGAAGCGGGTGGCGCTGCCCGACACACCGGAGGATGACGGTGCACCGCCCTATGCGATCGTCGACAATCCCCAAACCATCCTCGATGTCAGCGATCTCGTCTTCATCGACCCCGTCGATACCGGCTATTCGGTGCCGCTCGGCGAAGCCAAGGCGAAGGATTTCTTCGGCGTCACCGAGGATGCAAAATCGGTCGCCGACTTCATCCATCAGTGGCTCGACGACAACGGGCGCTGGAACGCACCGCTCTACATTCTTGGCGAGAGCTACGGGACCCTGCGCACCGGCGCCGTGCTCAAGGAGCTGGCCTCACGGCGTCACGGCATCGGCCTCAATGGCGTGATCCTGCTCTCGGCCGTGCTCGACTACCAGATGAGTCGCTTCCGGCCGGGCAACATCATGTCCTATGTGTCCTTCCTGCCGAGCTATGCCGCGACCGCCTGGTATCACGACAAGCTGCCCGAGAAGCCGGCCGATCTCGAGGCCTTTCTCGACGAGGTGCGGGATTTCGCGCGCAATGACTATGCGCGCGCGCTCATTGCCGGGACGCGGCTTTCCGCCGACGAGCGGGCCCGCATCATCGAGCGCCTGCATCGCTATACGGGGCTCAGCGCGGACTGGCTGGACAAGGCCAATCTGCGCATTCACGTCTTCCGCTTCTTCAAGGAGCTGATGCGCGACGACAAGCTGGTCGTCGGGCGGCTTGACAGCCGCTATACCGGCGTCGAGCCCGATGCGGTCGGCGAGTTCTTCGAGACCGATCCCTTCTCGGCCGCGGTCGGCGACGGATTCATCGCCGCGGTGCGCGACTATTTCGTGAACGATCTCTCCATCCGCATGGATCGCCGCTACCAGCCTTCGAGCACCAGGGCGGGGCGGGAGTGGAACTGGGTCGAGGGCGAGCGCGGCCCGAATGGCGGCAAGTTCATCAATGTCGTGCCCTATATCGGCGCCACCCTGCGCCACAACAGGGATTTCCGCGTTCTCGTGCCGGCCGGCTATTTTGACTTCGCGACCCCCTTCTTCGGCGCCGAGAATGCGCTCGCCGAGGAGGTCGGGCTGGTGCCCGAACGCATCGCATTCCGCTACTATCCGGCGGGGCACATGATGTATCTCGAGCCCGGCTCGCGGCAGAAGCTGCTTGCCGATGTGCGGGCCTTCATCCGGGCGGGGGAGAAATAACGGCCGTTCGCCCTGAGCCCCGTCGAAGGGCGAGCGGAGGAAGGAGGGCGAGGGGGGGTGTGCGCCCACGCGCTTCGAGACGGGCCTTGCGGCCCTCCTCAGCGCGAACGGAATCTCAGAAACCCGTTCGCCCTTATTCGCTCGCGATGCTGTAGCGTCGCAGGCACTCGGCGCGGCCGCTCTCCGACAGCCGCCGCCATTCGGCGAGCGCGGCGTCGTGGCTCTCGAGAGGGCCGATGACGGTCTCGGTGCCCGGGACCATGCGGCTGAAGGCGGTGTCGGCATATTCCCCGCCGACGACCCAGAAGCGACGGCTTTGCCTGCGGATATCGGACTTCATGATGCTGTCTCCTTCTACTCGGCGGCCGCCGCGAACTGCGCGGCCTCGGTCGACTCTCCCATGGCGGTCGTCGCGCTCGCACCGCCGCTCAGGGCCATGTTGACGGCATCGAAATAGCCGGTACCGACCTCGCGCTGATGGCGGGTCGCCGTGTAGCCGTCGGCGGCGCTGGCGAACTCCGCGTCCTGGAGGTCGGCATAGGCGGCCATGCCGCGTGCCGCATAGTCCCGGGCGAGCGTGAACATGGAATGATTGAGCGCGTGAAAGCCGGCGAGGGTGACGAACTGGAAGCGGTAGCCCATGGCGCCGAGCTCGCGCTGGAACCGGGCGATGGTCGCGGCGTCGAGATGCTTGCGCCAGTTGAACGAGGGCGAGCAGTTGTAGGCGAGAAGCTTGCCCGGATAGCGGGCGTGGATCGCTTCCGCGAACTGCCGCGCGGCGTCGAGATCCGGGGTCGAGGTCTCCCACCAGAGAAGATCGGCATAGGGCGCATAGGCAAGCCCGCGCGCGATGCAGTGCGCGAGGCCGGTGCCCGGCGCAAGGCGGAAATAGCCTTCCGCCGTGCGCTCGCCGGTCAGGAAGGGATGGTCGCGCGGGTCGATGTCGCTGGTGATGAGCCGCGCGCTCTCGGCGTCGGTGCGGGCGACGATGAGGGTCGGCACGCCGGCGACATCGGCGGCAAGCCGCGCCGCGACGAGATTGCGGATATGGGCCTGGGTCGGGATCAGGACCTTGCCGCCGAGATGCCCGCACTTCTTCTCCGCCGCGAGCTGGTCCTCGAAATGCACCGCCGCCGCGCCGGCCTCGATATAGGCGCGCATGATCTCGAAGACATTGAGTGGCCCGCCGAAGCCGGCTTCGGCATCGGCGACGATGGGAACGAACCAGTCGACCGAATGATCGCCCTCGGCATGATGGATCTGGTCGGCCCGCGTCAGCGTGCGGTTGATGCGCCGGCAGAGCGCGGGCCCGCTGTCGGCAGGATAGAGGCTCTGGTCGGGATACATGGCGCCTGCGGTGTTGTTGTCGGCGGCCACCTGCCAGCCGGAGAGATAGATCGCCTTGAGGCCGGCCTTCACCATCTGCATCGCCTGATTGCCGGTGACCGCTCCGAGGGCGGCGACATAGGGCTCCTCGTGAAGCAGGCGCCACAAACGGTCGGCACCGCGCGCGGCAAGGGTGTGGGCGGGCTGGAGCGAGCCGCGCAGGCGCAGGATAGCGGCGGCGTCATAGGGGCGTTCGATGCCCTCGAAACGCCCCGTCGGTGCCGCTGGCAGCAGGTCCTCAAGCGAGCGGGCTGTCATCACAACATCTCCTTCCATGAGCGCGAATTCATCGGAATCAATTGACATCGCTTGTGAACGAAGTCCATAAGTTATTGAAAAAGAAAGGTCATGGTGTGTATCACTGTCTGTGTCCGATTTGATGATATGTAAATGTTGTAAAAATGCGGGAACCGGGTCGAATGGCAGGAGAAAAGAAACTGTTCGTCGGGGCGCGCCTCAGGCGCTTGCGCAAGTCGCTCGGACTGACGCAGGCCGCCATGGCCGACGAGCTCGGCATCTCGACCAGCTATCTCAATCTGATCGAGCGCAACCAGCGCCCCCTCAGTGCGCAGCTTCTGTTGCGCCTGGCCGAGGTCTACGATTTCGATGTCCGCCATTTCGGCGGCACCGAGGAGGCGCGGGCGCTGGCCGGGCTGCGGGAGGTGCTGAGCGATCCCCTGTTTCGCGGTCTCGATATCGGATCGCAGGATCTCGAGGAGGTGGCCGCGGCGAGCCCACGGATGGCGGATGCGATTTCGGCGCTCTATCGCGCCTATCGTGACGCGATGCTGAAAGCGACCGGCCTGAGCGAGCGCCTGGCCGATCGTGACCGGGTGGCACTGCTCGAGGAATCGGCGGGACCGGTCGAGGACGTGCGCGAGATGATTCATGCCGCGCGCAATCACTTCCCGGCGCTGGACGAGGCCGCGGAGACGCTCGCGGCGGAGATCGAGCCGCGGCATGGCGATCTTTATTCGGCGCTCGCCACCCGCCTTGGCGAGCGGCACGGTGTGGCGGTGCAGATCGCACCGGCCGATGTCATGATGGAGCGCCTGCGCTTCTACGACCGCCATCGCCGCCGTCTCATGCTCTCCGAGCTTCTGCCGCAGTCGGGCCGACTGTTCCAGCTCGCCTGGCAGATTGGGCTGTTCGAGCGGGCCGAGCTGATCGACGCGGCGGTGGCCGAGTCCGGGATTGCGCGTGAGGACAGCAAGCGTCTCGCCCGGGTGGCACTGGCAAATTATTTCGCTGCCGCGCTCCTCATGCCCTATGAGCCCTTTCTCAAGGCGGCGGAGTCGCTTCGCTATGACATCGAGGCGCTGGCCCATCGCTTCTCGACGAGCTATGAGCAGGTGTGCCACCGGCTCACCACGATGCAGCGACCGGGCGCGCGCGGCATTCCCTTCTTCTTCATCCGCATCGACAATGCCGGCAATGTCTCGAAGCGATTCTCGGCCGGGCGATTCCATTTCTCGAAGTTCGGCGGCACCTGTCCCTTGTGGAATGTGCATGAGAGCTTCCAGACACCGGGGCGCATCTATACCCAGATCATCCGGCTGCCCGACGAGACCACCTATTTCTCAATCGCCCGCACGGTGCGGCGCTCGGGTGGCTCGCACGCGCGGCCGGCGCAGCAGCTCGCCATCGCGCTCGGCTGCGACATCTCCTATGCCCGCCGGCTCGTCTATGCCGACGGCCATGATCTCGAGAATCCGCGGGTGACGCCGATCGGCATCAACTGCCTGCTGTGCGAACGCCCCGACTGCTCGCAGCGGGCCCTGCCGCCGCTCAATCGCAATTTCGTGGTCGACGAACGGGTGCGCGGCCTGTCGCCCTTCGCCTTCGATCGCGACGGCTGAAGGACGGTGCCCGTGACTCCGCTCGCCTGGCGCTGGCTGCGCCGCCTTGCAGCGCTCGTCATCGGCAGCGCCGTGATCACCACCTCGCTGGCACCACTGGCGGCATTGCCCGCATCGGACAAGCTCCTGCACGCCGCAGCCTATGGCCTCTGGGCGATCCCGGTCTCAGTGTCGCGGCGCCACATCGGCCGCATCGGCATCTATCTGGCGATCATCCTCGCCGCCGGCGGACTCATCGAGATCGTGCAGCCCTATGTCGGGCGCGAAGCGAGCCTGGTGGACTTTCTTGCCAATATGGCCGGCGTTGTGCTCGGTGGCACGGGAGGGCTGGGCTTGCGCCAATGGCGCTTGCGCCGCGACAGACTTTCTCGTAAAGAGCGAGGGCTGAGGGGAGAGGCCGGCACCGGGCGGACCAGCTAATTCGCTTGCCGGGCAATCCTTCCGATCTGCTGGGGGGCAGAGGCGTGAGTTCGTTCGAGACTCCATGGGGGCCCGTCCTGCGCTATGTGCGCGAGGGGCGTCTCGCGGTCAGGGTCGGTCGCCTTGACGAGGGTGACGCACTGAGCCGCCCGGCGGTTGCGAAACTCGGCGAGCCGCTGGAAATCTGGCGCGATCTGCCGCGCGAGGGCGATCTGCCGCACCGTCGGGAGCTGCGTCCCGAACGCTTCGCGGGCTTGCTGCCGAAGCTGTGCGTCATCGAGCTTTTTCTTAAGGAACGGGATTTCCGCTGGGCGTTGCACGGCGGCGAGCACGAATACTGGCTCGGCCGCTCGCTCAAGGGGTTGCGGGCCTCCGATCTCGGCGATGCGGCGACGTGGCGGCTGCGCGATCTCGCCTTCGCGATCTACGAGAGCCGGCAGCCGGGCCTGATTGCGGTCGACTATCATCGCGGTGAGAAGAGCTACCTGCGCGCCACCATCCTGTGTCTGCCCTTCAGGGTCGACACACCGGCAACCGGCGTGCTCCTCTGTCCGGCCGAGTTCGAGCCGCTGCACAGCCTCGATCCGGTCGATTCCCTCATGCCGGCAGACTGAAGGCACTGCCGTTCGCGCGCGGTCGTAGGGAGTCCAGCCGCCTCACCGTATCAGGGGCATCACCGCGGAGCGCCAAGGCGCGCTCGCGGAGCAGCAGAATGGAGAGACAACAATGCAACAGCACATCAAGCGCCCCCCGATCGCGGCCCTGCTTGCGGCAACCGCCCTTGCCCTATCAGCCGGGATCGCCGTCGCCGCCCATCCCGAAGACGATGGCGGAAAGCATCCTGGGATGGAACGCATGGATGCGAACAAGGATGGCAAGATCGACCGCAGCGATTTTACCGCTCGCCATAAGGAGATGTTCTCGCGGCTCGATCTTGACGGCAACGGCTCCGTGACGCCGGAAGAAATGCACGCCGCACATGAGAAGATGCGTGCGGAACGCGAAAAGCGTCGTGAGGCGGAGATGTTCTCCCGCCTCGACGCCGACGGCGACGGCACTCTCAGCGAGAGTGAACTCGTCGCGCGCGGCGAGAAGGCCTTTGCCGAACTCGACGATGACGGTGACGGCGTGCTCAGCAAGGAAGAGCTGCGCCACGGCATGATGGACCGCATGATGCAGCGCCGCCACATGCGCATGCGGCATCGTGTCGCTCACGATGACGGCGGGCCGGAAGACGGCGACGGCGGACGCTGAGATCAGCTCTCCGTCGCCGGCGCTCGATGACACCGGGTGCCGGCGGCCGCCTGCCGTGCGCAAGCCAGGCGCCGAGCGTTCGCGGTGCCCCGTTGCCGAGGCGCTCGCCGTAGACCGGCGCTGCCTCGAGTACGCGCTGCACATAGTTTCGCGTCTCGCCATAGGGGATGCGCTCGATCCAGTCGACGGGATCGCTGCCCGGTACACGTGGATCGCCATAGGTCCGGAGCCAGCGCTCGACCGTATTCGCCCCCGCATTGTAGGCCGCGAGCGCAAGCACCGCGGAGCCCTCGAAGCGCACGAGCAGGTCGGAGAGATGCTGTGCGCCAAGACGCAGATTATAGGCGGGATCGTCGAGCAGCCGTTGTCGTGCATAGGGAAGCGCGAGGCGACGCGCGATGCGGCGCGCCGTCGCCGGCATGAGCTGCATCAGGCCAAGCGCGCCGACGCGGCTGACGGCCTTGTTGTCGAACAGGCTTTCCTGGCGCACAACGGCGAGTGCGAGGCTGCGCTCGTGCGCGGTGTCCGCACCATCAAAGCGCAGGACGGGATAGCCGGCCGCCACCATGATCTCGCCCTCGCGCAGGGCATATTTGGCGGCCATGACGCCGAGATCGGCACGTCCCAGCCGTGACGCCATGGCCGCGATCCGTGCGCGTTCCGCCGGCGTTTTCGCGATTT
>JBHHTO010000009.1:0-24744 GCA_046753425.1 Rhodothalassiaceae bacterium
GGCCGATTTTGGCCCGAAAATACCGTCAAATAGGTGGGGGCAAGGGATGGCGCGGGATTCGCCGATCAACGAGCTTTCGAGACGCGGGAATCAAACTGTCGGCGGTTCGGTGCCCCGCCGCCGCTCCGAGCCTGGCGCGCTCAGTGATGTAATGCTGCGGCAAACAAAGCCCCAGGCGAGTCCCTACAAACGCGTTGATGGTGGCGGATTGTACGTGCAGGTCACGCCATCCGGGGGGAAACTTTGCCGCATGGATTATCGCTTTGGCGGCAAACGCATGAATCGAAAACCGACCCGGATGCGCTGCTGTTCAGAAAGAGCAAAGGTACGACAGCCAGGCTCAGCTACATGGGACACCTGCTGATGGAGAACCGTCATGGGTTGGCCGTGGATGCCCAAGTGACCCAGGCGACGGGAACCGCCGAACGGGAAGCGGCCATCGCCATGGTCTAAGCGCTCACCGGCACGCGCCGGGTGACGGTGGGCGCGGACAAAAACTACGACACCAAGGGCTTCGTGGACAGGATGCGCTGTGCCAACGTGACGCCACACGTTGCCCAGAAAGACACCAACCGTGCATCGGCCATCGACGGACGCACCACCCGCCACGCCGGTTACCGGACCAGCCAGACGATCCGCAAGCGGATCGAAGAATGCTTTGGCTGGCTCAAGACCATCGGCGGGTTGCGCAAGAGCCGCTTTGTAGGGCGTGATAAGCTGGATTTCCACTTTATGCTGGGAGCGGCCGCCTACAACCTGGTTCGGATGCGCAATCTGGGGGTGGCGACATGTTGATGGCCGGGGCCCGAGGGGTTGGTGTGCCTGGATCCAGGCGAATTGGACCCAATTGGCCAATTTTTGGCCAGAGGGCGGGAATGGCCGTGTTTCATCCGCTTCTCACCGGCCGAAAGGCCGCATTCGTCGGGTTATTTTCGACGAGCACTCCTCAGACTTGACAGCCTGTTAGTACATTGCTAGCTTCGCAGAAGAGACTTAAACTTTCTTCATCTCTGTCCGACTATCGGGGACCACCGATATTTTCGGCGTTAAACGTTGAAAAGGAGTTGGAATGAAATTTAAGATTCTCTGCCCAGTCTTGTTTATAGCTATCTTAAATGGTTGCCAAGGGGATAGACCACTGGAAAAGCTTAAATTAACCGCTGATATCAAATATGACAAATTTGTAAAAAGTTATGACGTTTCAACTCCATTTTACGACAATATGCTTATTCGTGGCTCAGTAGATGCTAAAAGTAATCGTATAATTTACGTACAACTATATACAGACCTTGTATTTTTTGAAGAATGGGGATATATTGAAACTTCGATCGACACAGATGGTAATAGACATGAGGTTACTCAAATATCTTCCGATGTAGATTGCTATTCTGAATTTCTCGGTTGTGAGTTGACTGAAGGTATTGGAATCACACTTTCAAAAGATTTTCTGGAAAGCCATAGGAACGGTTTTGAAATCAAGGCCTATGGCGCTCAAGAAAAAATTATTACTGTTCCACGCCAATTGATTGAGTCATTTTTACTCGGTCTTGATAAGGCGATTCAGCAATCCAAAAATAAACCAGGTGGCGTTCAGCCATGTAATTCAGCGGATGGCGAGAAGGTTGGCGAGCCTAGGCTCTGTGGACAAAATGGTTGACGCCTGACTTGGGTGTTGATTCAAGGCTGTAGATTCGCAGGAGGCAGCCTTGAGCCGAGGGGATTTGAGCGAATCCGAATGGCGGGTATTGCAGGAGTTGTTGCCGCCGGAGCGCGGACGGCGGGCTCGGCCGCCGCCCGCGCCCCGAGGTGACCGGTTCAGCTACAGGAGAAGTGCGTCCGGAGAGTAGCTGAACAGCCAAAAACAACCGAAAAGCGCCGCCGAGCGGCGCCCAATCAGGGGCGCTCCGCGGTCACCGCTACTCTTAATCGCCCAGAAGAGGCCGAGCAGCAGTATTCATCGCGGTGCCCTCAAGTAAGGATTCGCTTCATGAGTCCCTCCCGATAGGACGATAGATCGAATGATCGGAGGGCCCCTTTGTCATCGCGTGATCCAGCGAACGGTGGCAGATTTTGGTTGAGCAGGCAGCCATACGCACCTGTCTGTCCTCTGGCAGCCTTTTCTGCCATTCGGATCCAGGCGCCATGCATAGCTCGCACGGCCTCCCAGGAAAGGCCGGGAGATCAGAGGAGCAAGAATATCTTTTTCACGCAACGTTCCATAAGCGTTGGCCGCATTATGCGCAATCTTCTTTCGCTCCCCAGCATGCTGCCCGTCGCCCCACCGCCACGTGGTTGACGGTATTTTTGCCGCTATGAACCGATTTTGTCCGTACTGAGGCGATGTAAGAACAACGGCTTATCGGTTTAGTGCGGTGCCCTCAGCCACCATGACGGACCCACGGCACCGTGATGGCAAGCGCGATGGGAATGTGGCGACCGCCTGCATGGCGGGTGATGGCGCGCTCGGGAGGATTCGAACCCCCGACCCCCAGATTCGTAGTCTGGTGCTCTATCCAGCTGAGCTACGAGCGCATTGCCGGGCGAAGCGGACATCGCATTGCGATGCGGGCGGCGACCATATAAAGATCGCTTTCGGCTGGCAAGCCTCTTTTCACCGCCGCCCCAGGCCTTGCGGGACGCCCATGATGTACAGGATATCACCCCCTTCCCACGGGCGCCGGCGGACCCGCCGCCTCGCCCTGCTTGCCCTTCTCTTTCCCCTCATGTCCTGCAGCGGCGGCGGCGGTGGCTGGCCGAGCCTCGCCATTCCCCCGGCACCACAGGCGCCAGCGCCGCTGCCACCGGTCGCCGAACCGCCGCCGGCACCGGTGGCCACGTCAAGGCAGGCAGAGGACGCTGCAAGCGCCGTCGCGAGCGCCGCCGGTCTCGCGGCGCGGCTCGATGATTTTGCGGCGCGGATCGCGCTCCAGAAAAAGCGGTTCGAGGCCGCGCGCGACCGGGCACTGGCGAGCGGCAGCGACATGGATCGCCGCAGCGCCGAATTCGAGCTGTCGCGGCTCAGCCAGATCGAATCGGAGCTCGCCGGGTTGCTGCGCCGCCTTGAGCGGCGCCCGCCCGCAGAAGCGGTGGACGCGGACGTGCTGCGCCGGCTGAGCGAGATGCGCGCCGCCCTCGGTGCCGAGATCGAACGCGAGCGGGCGCGGCTGGCCCCGAAGTCGGCGCGCTGACGCTGCCGCGAGCCGGAGCAGCTCAGGCCGCGGCCTTGCGGAAGAGCAATGCCGCCAGCGCATCGGCGTTCGCCGCGCCGCGCAGCTTTTCGCAAAAGCCCGCGTCCCGGAGCAGGCGCGACACCTGGGCCAGGGCCTTGAGATGCGCCGCGCCGGCATCGGCGGGCGCAAGGAGGAGAAAGAGGAGGTCCACGGGCACCTCATCGACCGCATCGAAATCGATCGGTCGCTCGGCCCGGGCGAACAACCCGACCACCCGATTGAGCCCCGCGACCTTGCCATGCGGAATCGCCACCCCCTGGCCAATCCCCGTCGTTCCCAGGCGCTCGCGTTCGAGCAGCACATTGAAAATCTGGCGCTCGTCGATCCCGGTCAGCTCGGCGGCACGGGCGGCGAGCTCCTGCAGGGCCTGCCTCTTCGAGGCGGCCTTGAGCCCGGGTATGATCGCCGCCGGTGCAATGATTTCGTCGATGTCCATAGCGGTACCGTTTTCTTCGTTCCTGCGTGTCCTGTCGTCGCCGGACCTGCGGCGTGTCGCCTAGGCGCGGTCGCCCTGTCCGGGGTCGACCCAACCGATATGCCCGTCGGCGCGCCGATAGATCATGTTGATCTGATCATTGCGGCGATTGCGAAACATCAGCGCGGGCGCATTTGCGAGATCGAGCAGCATGACCGCATCTCCGACCGTCAGGCGAGGTATCTCGACACGCGTCTCCGCAATGATGATCGGTTGCTCGTCGGAGCCGCTCGCCGGCGTTTCCGCATCACCCGCCCCGTCGTCCGAAGCCGGCGCGAGAACATAGGCGCGTGCCAGCTGGGCGATCTCTTCTTCCTGCCCGTGGCGACTCTTAAGGTGGCGATCTTTAAGCCGTCGCTTGTGGCGACGCAACTGCTTTTCGAGCTTCTCCGCGGCGAGGTCGAAGGCAGCCCGGCCGGGCGCGCCCTCGGCATGGCTCTGCAGATGGATGCCATGACCAAGATGGATGGCACAGTCGACATCGAAGAGTCGTCCCCGCTTGGCCACCGTCACCTGCGCCTCGATGGCGCGGCAGAAATACTTCTCGGCCAATTCTTCCAGGCTGGTGACGATATGGCTGCGCAAGGCATCGCCGACGCGGACTTTCCGGCCGGAAACATTGATCTGCATGCTGTCCGTCCTCATCAAATGGCGGCGTTGGGGTGATCAGGATCATGGCTGCGCCGATCATAGCACATTCGGGGATGAAGGGGACGTTACGAAGGCATGCCCGAGCGGTCGCCGATGCGCCCACGGCACTCACGCCATCATGCGCTTTTCCCGCCGCCGCTGGACGCTCGAGGGAATGCGCATCGCCTCGCGGTACTTGGCGACGGTGCGGCGGGCGATGTCGATCCCTTCGGCGCGCAGCAGCGCGACAAGCCGGTCGTCGGACAGGATGTCCTTCGGGTCCTCGGCATCGATCAGGGCGCGGATGCGTTCGCGCACCGCTTCCGACGAGATCGCCTCGCCGCCCTCGGCCGAGGCAATCGCCGAGGTGAAGAAATATTTGAGCTCGAAGACGCCGCGCGGCGTCGCCATGTACTTGTTCGAGGTGACGCGACTGACCGTGCTTTCGTGCATGCCGATGACATCGGCGATATCCCGGAGTGTCAGCGGCCTGAGACGGCGTATGCCGTGATCGAGGAACGCCTCCTGCTGGCGCACGATCTCCTGCGACACCTTGAGAATCGTGCGCGCCCGCTGGTCGAGCGCGCGGACCAGCCAGTTCGCATTCGACATGCACTCCGAGAGGAAATGCTTCTCCTCCCTGGTCGCGGCACGGGCACTGAGCTCGCTGTAATAGCGCTGATTGACGAGAACCCGCGGCAGGGTCTCGCCGTTGAGCTCCACCGCCCAGCCGCCGCGCGGCAGCCGGGTGACGAAGACGTCCGGGATCACCGTCTGCGGCGACTCGGTGGAAAAGGCGAGTCCCGGACGCGGATCGAGGGCCCGGATCTCGGCGATCATCTCGGCGAGATCGGCCGAATCGACGCCGCACAGGCGTTCGAGCGCGGCCAGATCGCGCCGGGCAAGCCGATCGAGATTGGCGACCAGCGCCTGCATTGCCGGGTCGAAGCGGTCGCGCTCACGAAGCTGCAGGGCGAGACACTCCGCAAGCGATGCGGCAAAGACCCCGGTCGGCTCGAGCGACTGCAGCATCCTGCGCACCCGCTCGACCTCTTCGACCGCCACCCCCAGACGCTCGGCGATCTCGCCGGGATCCACCGTCAGATAGCCCGACTCCTCGACCAGGTCGATGAGATACGAAGCGATCAGACGGTCCCCCTGCGAGCTGACCACCAGCGGCATCTGGCGCCGCAGATGTTCGCGCAGATCGGGGCTTTCCGACAATCGCGATTCGAAGCCGCCATCCGCCGAGTCGGCACCGGAGCGCAGGCGATGTCCGGTCGCGCCGGCAGCGCTATCCACGGGCGCGTCGTCGAACACATTGCCCTCGAATTCGGCGTCGAGCGGTGCGTCGCTGTCGGCGACCATGCCGTCGCCGGAAAGCCCGGCGTCAGCCCCGTAGATGCCGGCCTCGCTGTCGAACCCCGACAGCGAAACCGCCTCGCCATTCTGGGGCTCGTCGGCATCCTCCTGCGGCGACGCCTCCTCGAGAAGCGGATTGCGTTCGATCTCGGCGGCGACGAATCCCTCAAGCTCGAGATTGGCCATCTGCAGGAGTTTGATCGCCTGCTGCAGCTGCGGCGTCAGGACCAGATGCTGGCCGAGGCGGAGATCGAGACGCGGCGACAGGCTCATGGGCTACCTTACAGACTGAAGCTCTCGCCGAGATAGACCCGCCGCACCTCCTCGCTGGCCAGGATCTGGTCGGCGTCGCCTTCCATCAGGACCGTGCCGTCGTGAATGATATAGGCGCGATCGATGATATCGAGCGTCTCGCGGACATTGTGGTCGGTGATGAGAACGCCGATGCCGCGGTCCTTGAGATGTGCGGTGAGCTGACGAATGTCGGCGATGGCGATGGGGTCGATGCCGGCGAACGGCTCGTCGAGGAGCACGAAAGCCGGATCGCTGGCCAGCGCGCGCGCGATCTCGCAGCGGCGGCGCTCGCCACCCGAGAGCGCCAACGCCGGTGCCTTGCGAAGATGGGCGATCGAGAACTCCTCGAGCAGCGCATCGAGCCTGGCCCGGCGGCGCTTGCGTTCGGACTCGGAGATCTCGAGCACGGCGAGAATGTTTTCCTCGACCGTCATGCCGCGGAAAATGGAGGCCTCCTGCGGCAAATAGCCGATGCCGAGCCGCGCCCGGCGATACATCGGCAATCGCGTGATATCGCGCCCGTCGAGCAGGATGGTGCCGTTGTCCGGCGCGACGAGACCGATCACGGTATAGAAACTCGTCGTCTTGCCGGCTCCGTTGGGACCAAGAAGCCCCACCACCTCGCCGCGCTGGACATGCAGCGAGACCTCCCGCAGAACCGGCCGCCGGCCGTAGCTCTTGGCAACCGCGCGCACCACCAGGCCGGTCGCCGGCAGGGTGCCCACATCGGGGGCGGAGAGTGTGTGTTCGGGCAGATCCATGACCTGGAAGCTAGACGAAAGGTTTTTAACAAAGCGTGACACGGAACCGGACTGGCGCGATTTGTGCATGCCGGCCGGACCGAAGAGTCGCCCGAGCGGATGTCCCTTGTCCAGCCCCTATTTTCCGCCGCCCTCCTTTTCGTCCGGCGTCGTTCCGGACTCTTTCTTCGGCACCGCGAATCGGCCGCGCACGCGGCCGGCCTCGCCGCCGACGCCATTGGCATCGAGCTTGGTGACGCCGTTCCTGAGATCGATCTCGAGCCGCTTGCCCGTGAGCTCGGTCTCGCCACGGCGCAGCGTCACGACGCCGCCGAGCGTGATGATGCGGTTGACGATGTCATAGACTCCCCAGTCGGCGGTCACCGATTCCGAGGGGCTCTCGATCACCACATGGCCGGTGGCATCGAGGCGCTCGACCTCGGGATCGCGGGAATCGGGCAACAGCTTGTAAAAGACATAGAGCCGGTCGGCGCGCAGCACGAGCGTCCCCTGCGTCACCTTCACGTGACCGATGAAGAGCGCCGTGTCCTCACGCCCCAGAAGCTCGCTGCGGTCGGCCTCCCATTCGATCGGCTGGTCGACATCGTGCGCCCTGAGCGCCGAGATCGCCTGCGCCGCGAGCGGTCTGACATCGATCGCGCAAAGCCCCGCCGCGAGAAGGAGGACGAACGGGATACGGAGCGGGATCATAATCGGACCTCCATCTTGCTCAGGGCCCCCGCGGTGCAGGGGTCGTATGGGCGCGAACCCCGCCCTCGAACACCGCCTTGCGGGCCGCGACATCGATCAGGAATCGCTGGGCCGAGATCGTCCCCAGGGGCGCCCGGCCCCTGACCGGCCGGTCGCTGTGGATGGTCTTGGCGCGCAGGTCGATAACCGCGTCCTCGGCGGTCAGGGCATAGCCGTCATTGGTCTCGAAGCGAAGTTCGCCCGGAATGTGCACAAGGCCCGTCGTCTTGTCATAGCTGCCGGCAAGCGCCCTCACCCGGGCCTCGCGCCCGTCGCCGAGCAGCATCTCGGCGGTCATCCCGGAAAGGGCGACGCGCGGCGCGTCCGGGGAGGCCTGCACCGCCTCCTGTGCGGCGAGTGTGAACAGCCGCCCCAGCGAATCGGTGCCGCGGTAGACGGGGCCGATGATCCGCACCTCCTCGTCACCGCGACGCAGTTTCTCCTTGTTGAGAACAAAGGACGTCTCGGGCCGGTGCAGGAGCGGCCACAGGAAGGTCATTGCGGCGAGGATCACGGCCAGCACCGGCAGGAGAATGCGCATGAAGGCAACGAAGCGGTCATAGCGCGTCACGACCCGGCCGATGACATGCGGTGGCGTCATGGGGGCTGTCGTCATGGGCGTGCCGTCATGAATGAGCGAAAAGGTCGTAACCCTCGCCGGCCTCGAGATCGAGCACGGCGCGGGTCGGCAGGAAGGCGAAGGCGGCGGCCGCAGTCTCGCGCCGCCCCTCGCGCTCGAGCAGCGCATCGAGCCGGGCCTTCAGCGCGTGCAGATAAAGCACGTCGGAGGCCGCATATTCGGCCTGCGCCTCGCTCAGGTCGGCGGCACCCCAGTCCGAACTCTGCTGCTGCTTCGAGATCTCGACACCGAGAAGGTCGCGACACAGATCCTTGAGCCCGTGGCGGTCGGTGAAGGTGCGTGTGAGTTTCGACGCGATCTTGGTGCAATAGACCGGCGCCGGCATGACGCCTAGCGCATGGTAGAGAACCGCGAGATCGAAGCGCGCATAGTGGAAGATCTTGAGCACCGCGGCATCGCCGAGAAGGGCGGCAAGACGCGGCGCCTCGTGACTGCGGCCGGAGAATTTGACGAGATGGGCGTCGCCGTCGCCGGCCGAGAGCTGAACAAGGCACAGGCGGTCACGATGCGGCATCAGCCCCATGGTCTCGGTATCGACAGCGACGCTGTCGCCGAATTCGATGCCCGCCGGCAGATCGCCGTGATGGAGATGGATGGCCATGGCCGCTCCCGTCTTGCCGGATCCCTTCCGCGCCCCTTTCTAGCCGCTTTGCCACAAGGCCGGAAGGGAAAGCTGCATGCCGGTCCCGTTCCCGGCGCGCCGGGAGGGCCGCGGCGCCGCCTTTCCATGCCGGGGCCTCGTCGCTAGACTGGGCAGTGAAGGACATAAAGACCGCATGGGCCCTAGACCGGCAGGGGCGCCGGGGACGGGGGTGCGGCGGCAAAGGGGAGAGATCGATCATGGCAGTCACAAGCGCAAGTCCGCACGGCAGTTGGTCCTCGCGGCTCGCCTTCATCTTCGCCGCCGTCGGCAGTGCCGTCGGTCTCGGCAATATCTGGAAATTTCCCTATGAAGCGGGCGAGGGCGGCGGCGGCGCCTTCGTGCTCGTCTATCTCCTCTTCGTCTTCGGCATCGGCGTGCCGGTGATGATCGCCGAGCTCTCGCTCGGCCGGCGCGGCCAGCTATCGCCACCCAATGCGGTGCGCAAGGTAGCGCGCGAGGAGGGACGGCATGCGGGCTGGGCGGTGATCGGCTGGATGGGGGTCGTCGGCGCCTTCCTCATCCTCAGCTTCTATTCGGTCATCGCCGGGGTGACACTGAGCTATATGGTGGAGAGCTTCTTCGGCGCCATCCGCGATCTCGGGCCGCACAATTCGGCCGATCACTTCTCGCTCATCGTCGAGGACGGCTGGCGCATGATCGGCTGGCATGCGCTGTTCATGGCGATCACCATCTATGTCGTCGCGCGTGGCATCCAGGGCGGTCTCGAGAAGGCCGTCATGTGGCTCATGCCGGCGCTCTTCCTCATCCTCGTCTTTCTCGTCGTCTATGCGCTGGCGGTGGGCGATGCCGGGGCCGCCCTCCGCTTTTTGTTCGAACCCAAGCTCGAGGATTTCACGCTCGAGACCGTGCTGCAGGCACTCGGCCAGGCCTTTTTCTCGCTCTCGCTCGCCATGGGCGCGATGATGGCCTATGGCGCCTATGTGCCAAGGGACATCTCGCTGCCGCGCTCGGCGGTCATCATCGCCAGCGCCGACACCGCGGTGGCGCTCCTTGCCGGGCTCGCCATCTTTCCCATCGTCTTCGCCTCGGGGCTCGAGCCGGGCCAGAGCATGGGCCTCGTCTTCATCACGCTGCCGATCGCCTTTGCCCAGATGCCGGCTGGCGCCTTCGTCGGCGGCGCCTTCTTCCTGCTTCTCGCCATCGCCGCGCTGACCTCGGCGATCTCGCTGCTCGAGCCGCTTGTCGCCTGGCTCGAGGAGCACAAGGGCGTGAGCCGCCGGCGCTCGGCACTCGGCGGCGGCATCGCCATCTTCATCCTCGGCATCGGCTCGGCGCTCTCCTTCGGCGCCTGGTCCGACCTCAGCTTCTGGCGTGGCACCATCCTCGACAATCTCGATTTCCTCACCAACAACATCCTGATGCCGCTCGGCGGGTTGCTGATCGCGATCTTCGTTGCCTGGATGATGAAACCGGAAAACCTGCGCTCTGAGCTCGGCGACCTCAGCGAGCGCATGTTCGCGCTCTACCGCCGGCATCTCGGCTTCGTCTGCCCGGTGGCGCTGCTTGCCATCTTCTTTGCCGTCTCGGGCGCCGAGAACTATGTGCTGCTGCTCCTCAAGCTCGCCGGCTATGGCATCGCCGACGACCCGGCCTTGCGCATGCTGCACGCGACAGCGGTGACCCTCGTCGTCTTCGTGCCGAGCCTTCTCGCCGCGCAGCGCAAGCATCCGCGCATGGGGCTCTTCCTGTTCACCAATGTCGTCGCCGGCTGGACCCCGGTGGGCTGGGTCTTCTGCCTCTTCTGGGCGCACCGGCCGGATCTGCTGCCGAAAGAGGAAGGCGCCTTCTGAAGACCAGGAAAGGGTGCGCCGCCGCTTCTGACCGCGCTTCCGCGTCCCCGTCCATCCTTCGCCCTTCGCCCTTCGACGGGGCGCAGGACGGACGGGTTTCTGAGATTCCGTTCGCCCTCGCGGAGGCCCGCAAGGGCCGTCTCGAAGGGCGGGCGGACGCTCCGGAGGGAGTCCGGCCGCGGCGTCAGCCCTTGCCGGCGACGAGGAAATGCATCAGCCCCTCGGCGATCGGACGTGCCTCCTCGGCCTGCCAGGCGAGTGCGCGCACCGAGGCGACCCGGCGCCCGCGGCGGGTGATGCTCGCCGCAGCGAAAGTGTCGACGAGACGACCGCCGCGCAGGAAGTCGACGGTCAGCGAGATCGGCTTCGGCAATTGCGGCTGCGGCGTGCCGGTGCGCTGGCCCTGCCACATGAGTTCCGCCATGGCCGCGAATTCGAGCGCCGCACCGATGACCCCGCCATGCAAACGTCCCGGCGCACCGATCTGGCTGGGATCGAAACGCAGGCGCAACAGGATCCGCTCCTCCTCGCGCAGGAGGCTGGCGCCGAGATAATCGCCATAGGGGATGGCGTCGAGCGCCACCTCCGCCGCCTCGCCGTCGGTCAGCCGGGCAAGGATTTCGGGCGTCATTGCGCGGCCCCTCTCTTGCACTTCGCCCGGTCGATGATGAAGGTCCCCACCGCCTGCGCCACCGCGTCCTCGGGCGCGTGATACGCCGTGCCGCGGACGAAGGCGACATGATGCGTGAGGCGATAGCATTCGGCCCGCGCAAGAAGATCGACGCCTCGTTGCGCCGGCTTCAGATAATCGATGCGAAGATCGAGCGTGGCCACCGGCAGGGGCCTGTCGAGGGCGCTGAACACCGCCGCGCCCATCACCGAATCCATGAGCGTGAAGACGGCGCCGCCGGCCATGACGCCGGTCTCGCGATAGGCGACGAGACGTTCGCTGTAAGGCAGCCGCATGATCGCCCGCGCCGGCTCGATCGCGACCACCTCGGCACCGAGCGCCGCAAGCTGCGGCACCATCCGCATCATCTTGTCGATGGTCTCGAGCGGCAGGTCCTTCATCATCACCGGGGCGCCGATTGTCTGACGGTCGGGAGGTCGAACTGTCGGTCTTCCAGGCAAGGGGGGCAAGCCCCCGATGGCGGCTGCTCATCCGTCATCGGCCCGCTCTCGCCGCTCCTTCTTGTACGGGGCCATGCCTTCATTGGCCAGCCGGTCGGCGGCCTCGTTGCCGGCATGGCCGGCATGGCCGCGCACCCAGTGCCAGGTGACCTCGTGCCGGCCGAGCGCCGCGTCCAGCTGGCGCCACAGATCGGCATTCTTCACCGGTTTCCTGCTCGCGGTCTTCCAGCCGTTCGCCTTCCACCGCGCGAGCCAAGAGGTGATGCCGTCCCTGAGATAGCGGCTGTCGGTATAGAGGTCGACGCGGCACGATCTCTTCAACGCCTTGAGCGCCTCGATCGCGGCGGTGAGCTCCATGCGGTTGTTGGTGGTTTCGGCGGCGCCGCCCTTGAGGCATTTTTCCTGCCCGCGGTAGCGCAGGATGGCGCCCCAGCCGCCGGGACCGGGATTGCCCGAACAGGCACCGTCGGTGAAGATTTCCACCTCCGCGTCGCACGCCTCGTTGCGGCTCATCGGCGCGACTGCCTCTCAGGCCGCGCTGTCGCGCAAGGCGGCGGGAAGCTTGAAGGTGACCGACTCGCGGGCGGTCTCGACCTCCTCGACATCGACCGCGTAGCGCCGTCCGAGAGCGTTGAGCAATGCCTCGACGAGGATCTCCGGCGCCGAGGCACCGGCCGTGACGCCGATGCGACGGGCCCCTGCGAGCCAGCTCCAGTCGAGGGACTCCACCGTCTCGAGAAGGCGCGCCCGACTGCCCGCCTTTTCCGCCACCTCGACGAGGCGGCGCGAATTCGACGAGTTGGCGGCTCCGAGCACGAGAATCCGGTCGCACGTCCCGGCGATCGCCTTCACCGCCTTCTGGCGATTCGTGGTCGCGTAGCAGATGTCCTCCTTTTTCGGCCCGGAAATACCGGGAAAGCGGCGCTTCAGAATGGCAATGACCTCCGCCGTGTCGTCGATCGACAGGGTCGTCTGCGTCACATAGGCGAGGGCCGCACCGGCGGGCGGGTCGACCGATTCGGCATCGGCACAGGTCTCGATCAGCGTCATCGCACCGTCCTCGGTCTGCCCCATGGTGCCGATCACCTCCGGATGGCCGGCATGGCCGATCATCAGCACGTGGCGCCCGTAACGCCGGTGCCGCTCGACCTCGCGATGCACCTTCGAGACCAGGGGACAGGTGGCATCGAGATAGAACAGATTGCGGCGCCGCGCCTCCTCCGGCACCCGCTTCGGCACGCCATGCGCCGAAAACACCACCGGCGCGCCTTCGGGTACGGCGTCGATCTCCCCGACGAAAACCGCACCCTTGCGTTCCAGTTCCTCGACCACATGGCGATTGTGGACGATCTCGTGCCGGACATAGACCGGCGCCCCGAAGCGCGCGAGGGCGAGCTCGACGATCCGGATCGCGCGATCGACGCCGGCGCAGAAGCCACGCGGCGCCGCAAGCAGGACCGAAAGGGCGGGTTTGCTCATGGGACGTCCTCTTACTGCCCCTCATGTGGCGGTGCAATCCGTCAATGGCAAGAGGCGGCCCGTTGCGGCCCGACCTTTTTTCCGCCACCCCTGATGCGGCGCTTCGTGACGATTGCATCGCGCGCCCCGAGCCCCTATTGCTTTGGGCGCGATGCCTGCATCGCCGGGTCGTCCGAAAGAAACCAGGCGAAAGAACCGATGCTCCCTTCCTTGCGGCCGTTGCGCGCCATGCTGTCTCTTCTTGCAGCGGCTCTGCTCGCCGCCTGCAGCAGCGATTCGAACAAGAACCCCTTCCAGGTCACGGTCCAGCGCTGCCCGGCGGTGGCTGTGGTGGGCGGCACCGGGTCGCTGACCCGGTTCCGCGGCACGGAGCGGAATGCCGAGGATATCCTCTATAAGGCGACGATCACGGCGACCCGGCTCAAATGCCACCAGGGCGACGATGTGGTGAGCGATGTCGCCTTCGAGATCGTCGCCCAGCGCGGACCGGCCTTGCGCGGCGAGGCGGATGTCGCGCTCCCTTATTTCGTCGCCGTCCTGCGCGACAATTCGGAGATCGTGGCCAAGGACGTCTATCTCGCTCGCCTCCATTTCTCGGCCGACGCGGAGCGCACGGGCACGCGCGAGCTCATTCGCCAGCGGCTGCCCACCATCGACCAGGCGCGGCGCTACGATTACGAGATCCTGCTCGGCTTCCAGCTCAATCCCGAGGACGTCACCTACAATCTCCTCCGTTGACAGCCCTGCCGCGGCAGGATAGTGCGGGGGCGTTGATCGCCCGGCGGCGGGAGACCGCCGCGAGCCGCCAGCGGGAGAGATCGCGCCGCCGTGCCAGGGGTGCGGAGGTGCGGCGCCGAAGGAGCAACCGCCCCGGAAACTCTCAGGCCAAAGGACCGTCGGCGGCAGGGCACTCTGGAAAGCAGGAAGGCGCAATCCTTCCTCACCGACGGGGATAAGGCGCGGGTGCCCGCGGGGAGCCGGCCGAAATCTCTCAGGTTCCGTGACAGAGGGGGCAGGGTCTGCCGTCGTGTTGGGCGGTGGCCTTGCACTTGATCGGACCTTTGAGGGAGCCCCGCATGGCCGCTGATGCGCTGAAGACGACCCCGCTCCACGACCTTCATCTTGCTCTCGGCGCGAAGATGGTACCCTTCGCCGGTTACAGCATGCCGGTGCATTATGCCGACGGCATCATTGCCGAACACCGCCACTGCCGCAGCCGGGCGGGGCTCTTCGATGTCTCGCACATGGGGCAGGCCTTTCTCGCCACCAAGGACGGCTCGGATCCGGCAGCCGCCTTCGAGCGCCTGGTTCCCGGCGCCATCGCCACGCTCAAGCCGGGCCGCATGCGCTATACGCTGCTCCTCAATGATGAGGGCGGCATTCGCGACGACCTGATGGTGACGCGCACGACGGAAGCCGACGGCCGTCTCTTTCTCGTTGTCAATGCCGCGGTGAAGGACGCCGATTTCGCTCTGATCTCGGAATCGCTCGCCGATGCGGCCTTGCTCGACCGTCTTGACGATCGGGCGCTGCTCGCCCTGCAGGGCCCGCGCGCGGCGGCCGTGCTCGGCGAGATGATCCCGGAGGTCCGGGATCTCGCTTTCATGCAGGCGCTCGACGCCGCCTGGCGGGGCGTGCCGCTCGCTATCAGTCGCTCGGGATACACCGGCGAGGACGGCTTCGAGATCTCGCTTCCCGCCGCAGCGGCGGCGGATTTCGCGCGGGCGCTGCTCGATCATCCCGATGTCGCGCCGATCGGACTTGGGGCCCGCGATTCGCTGCGCCTCGAGGCCGGGCTGTGCCTCTATGGCCACGACATTGACGAAACGACGACGCCGGTCGAGGCCGACCTCGTCTGGGCGATCGCCAGATCGCGCCGCGAGCGCGCCGATTTCCCCGGTGCCGCGCGTATCCTGAAGCAGCTCGCGGAGGGCCCGGCGCAGCGGCGGGTGGGTATCCGGCCGGCGGACAGGACCATCGCGCGCGAGGGCACGCCGGTGCGCGATGCGACAGGCGCGCGCGTGGTCGGTCGGGTGACCAGTGGCGGCTTCGGGCCGAGCGTCGACGGCCCCATCGCCATGGGCTATGTCGAGACCGCCCTTGCCGAGCCCGGCACCGGGCTGATGCTCGAGATACGGGGCAAGCTGCGGCCGGCCGCGGTCGCCGCCCTGCCCTTCGTTCCACATCGCTATGTCCGCTGAAGCCGGCGCGACATCCAACAGGGGAGGACGAGACCATGAGCACCATCCGCTTCACCCGGGATCATGAGTGGATCCGCGTCGAGGACGGCCGCGGTACCGTCGGCATCACCGACTATGCGCAGGAACAGCTCGGCGATGTCGTCTTCGTCGAACTGCCCGAAGTCGGGGCGACGCTGGCACAGGGCGACGAGGCGGCGGTCGTCGAATCCGTGAAGGCGGCGAGCGAGGTCTATGCACCGGTCTCGGGTCAGGTGGTCGAACGCAATGAGGCGCTCGAGGCCGAGCCGGGCACGGTCAACGAATCGCCGATGGACGAAGGCTGGTTCTTCGTCCTTGCGCTCACCGATCCGGCGGAGCTCGACGGGCTCTTGGATGCAGAGGCCTATGCCCAATATATCAAGGACCTCGACTGAGGATCGCCCGCCATGCGCTATCTCCCCCTGAGCGATGCCGACCGCCGCGCCATGCTGGAACGGATCGGTGTCGCCGATATCGACGCGCTCTTTCGCGACGTGCCCGAAGCGGCGCGGCTCAAGGAGCCCCTGCCCCTGCCCGCGCACCAGAGCGAGCTCGCCGTCGACCGCGCCTTCCGCGACTATGCACGGCGCAATCTGCCGGCCTTCGAACACCCCTTCTTCCTCGGTTGCGGCGCCTATCGCCACCATGTCCCGGCGAGCGTCGATCATCTGATCCAGCGCGGCGAGTTCCTCACCGCCTACACGCCCTATCAGCCGGAGATCGCGCAGGGCACGCTTCAGTACCTCTTCGAGTTCCAGACCCAGGTCGCCAGTCTGATGGGCCTCGAGGTCGCCAACGCCTCGCTCTATGACGGCTCGACCGCCTGCGCCGAGGCCGTCCTCATGGCGTGCCGGGTCACCCGCGGCCGCCGCCGCGTCGTGCTCGCCGGCGGGCTGCACGCCCATTATGCCACCGTCGCCGAGACGATGACCCGCTTCGGCGCCGGCGAGGTGGTGCGCCTGCCGGTGGCCGCCGACGACCCGAGCGGCGATCTCGCCCGCGTCATCGCCGCCATCGATGACGACACCGCCTGCGTCGTCGTGCAGTCGCCCGACCTCTTCGGTCATCTCCATGACCTCGGTCCGGTCGCCGAGGCGGCGCATGCAAAGGGGGCCCTTCTCGTCGCCGTCGTCACCGAGGCGGTCTCGCTCGGCGCGGTGCGCGCGCCCGGCGAGATGGGCGCCGACATCGCCGTCGCCGAGGGCCAGTCGATCGGCAACAGCCTCAGCTTCGGCGGCCCCTATCTCGGCCTCTTTGCTACCCGCGAACGCTTCGTGCGCCAGATGCCGGGGCGGCTCGTCGGCGAGACCGTCGACAGCGACGGCCGGCGCGGCTATGTGCTGACCCTGTCCACCCGCGAGCAGCATATCCGGCGCGAGAAGGCGACGTCGAACATCTGCACCAATTCCGGGCTCTGTGCGCTCGCCTTCTCGATCCACCTGACGCTGCTCGGGGAAGCCGGGCTGCGCCGCCTCGCGCGGCTCAATCACGCCCGGGCGGTGGCCTTGCGCGACGCGCTCGCCGCCGTCCCCGGCGTCGAGGTGCTCACCCGGCGCTTCTTCAACGAGATCGCGGTGCGCCTGCCGCGGCCGGCCACCGGCATTGTCGAGGCCCTTGCCGGGCGCGGCATTCTCGCCGGCGTGCCGGCGGCGCGGCTTTATCCGCACCAGCCGGCGCTTGCCGACGTCCTCATCCTCGCCGCCACCGAGACCGTGAGCGAGGCCGATATCGAAACCCTGGCCACTGCCCTTGCCGAGGAGATCGCGCGATGAGCATGAACCGCCAGGGCCGGCCCACGACAGGCCGCGAGACGCGCGCAGCGGGGCCTGCCACCTTCACCGGTCACCGCGCCCTCGATCATGAGGAGCCGCTCATCTTCGAGACCGGCGATGCGGCGCGCTCGGGCGTCGATATCGAGGACCCGGCACCCTTCGACGATGCCCTCGGCGGGCTCGCACGCACCGCACCCATCGGCCTCGGCGGGCTCACCGAGCCCGAGGCGGTGCGCCATTACACGCGCCTCAGTCGCAAGAATTTCGGCATCGACAGCGGCCTCTTCCCGCTCGGCTCGTGCACCATGAAGCACAATCCGCGCTTGAACGAGAAGCTCGCGCGCCTGCCCGGCCTCGCCGATATTCACCCGCTGCAGCCCGAATCGACGGTGCAGGGGGCGCTCGCCCTGATGGACGACCTCGCGCGCTGGCTCCTCGTGCTCACCGGCATGCCGGCGGTCGCGCTCAGCCCCAAGGCGGGGGCGCATGGCGAGCTCTGCGGACTGATGACCATCCGCGCCGCGCTCGAGGCGCGCGGCGACGCCCGCCGCGTCGTGCTTGCGCCCGAGAGCGCGCATGGCACCAATCCGGCGAGCGCCGCCTTGTGCGGCTATGAGGTGCGCGCGATTCCGGCCGGTGCCGATGGCCGGGTCGATCTCGCCGCGCTCGCGGCGGCCCTCGGCCCCGAGGTGGCGGCGCTGATGATCACCAACCCCAATACCTGCGGCCTGTTTGAGCGCGACATGCTGAAGATGGCCGAAATGGTCCACGCGGCGGGCGCCTTCTTCTATTGCGACGGGGCCAATTTCAACGCCATCGTCGGGCGCGTGCGACCGGGCGATCTCGGTATCGACGCCATGCACATCAATCTGCACAAGACCTTCTCGACGCCGCATGGCGGCGGCGGTCCCGGCGCCGGGCCGGTCGTCTTCTCCGAGGCGCTGGCGCCCTTTGCCCCCTTGCCGCAGGTGGTCCGCGACGAGGACGGCAGCTACCGGCTCAGGGAGCATCCCGATCCCGACGCACGCGGCGTCGGCCGCATGGCCGCCTTTCATGGCCAGATGGGCATGTTCGTGCGCGCCCTCGCCTATATGATGAGCCACGGCCAGGACGGTCTCAGGCAGGTGGCCGAGGATTCGGTGCTGGCCGCCAATTACGTCATGGCGTCACTCGGCAATGTCCTGTCGGCGCCCTTCCCCGGACCGTGCATGCACGAGTGCCTGTTTGACGACCGTTTCCTCAAGGACAGCGGGGTGAGCACGCTTGATTTTGCCAAGGCGCTGATCGACGAGGGCTTCCATCCGATGACCGTCTATTTCCCGCTGGTCGTGCACGGGGCGATGCTGATCGAGCCCACCGAGACCGAGTCGAAGGCGAGCCTCGATGAATTCATCGCCGCCATGCGTGCGCTTGCCGCGGCCGCCCGGGCGGGCGAGGTGGAACGCTTTACCGGCGCGCCCTATCACGCACCGCGCCGCCGGCTCGACGAGACCCGCGCCGCGCGCCACCCCGTGCTGCGCTGGACCCCGCCCGGGGCGTGCGACGCCGCCGAATAGTCAGGCGAGAATTGCCGGCAGTCCGGCGAGGCTCGCGATCACCGCATCGGGTGCGGCCGGCAGGCGCTCGGGCGGCGCGTCCTTGCGGTTCACCCACACCGCCTTCATGCCGAAGGCGGCCGCTCCCGCCGCATCCCAGCCATTGGCGGAAACGAGGCACAGACGCTCGCGGGGAGCCCCGAAATGGTCGACCGCGAGCTGATAGACGAGCGGATGCGGCTTGAAGACATGCGCCGCAGCAGCCGAAAGCAGCGCCTCAAACCGCGCCTCGAGCCCCGCTGCGCGCACCACCGCCTCGAGCATCGGCGGGCTGCCGTTGGAAAGAATTGCCAGCGGCCGCGCGCTCGCCGCGAGATCGGCGAGGGTGTCCGCGACCTCGGGATAGGGCGCGAGGCGGCCATAGGTCGCCATCAGCGGCACCTTCAGACCGCCCGGCAGACCGAGTGCGGCGAGCGCATAGTCGAGCCCCTCCTCGGTCACCTGCCGGAAGTCGGCGGGCCGGTGCATGAGCGTGCGCAGCCAGCTGTATTCGAGCTGCCGCTGGCGCCACAGACGGACCAGCGGCCCGGCCCTGTCGCCGAGATCGGCGGTGGCCTCGGCGACCGCCGAATCATGATCGAAAAGCGTTCCGAAGACGTCGAAAAGAAGCACGTCGACGTCAAGGCGAGCGCCTGTCATTCCCGGTCCCTCCTTCCTCGCCAACAAGACCCAGTCGGGCGCCGCCGAGCCGGATCACCCGCATCGTCTCGCCCCACAGATCGCGGTCGTCGAGCGCCGTGAGCGCAACCCACGCGGCGTCCGTCACATCGCCGCCCGGGCGCGGGATGCCGCGCCGCCAGCGGCAGAGATAGTCGACGAGCGTGTAATGGTGCCGTACCCGGCCCTCGTCGTCGCGCGCGATGAAGTCGACGACATCGAGCAGCCCGACGATGCCGGCCGCGACGCCTGTCTCCTCGGCAAGCTCGCGATGGAGCGCTTCTGCGGTCGTCTCGCCGAGCTCCTGCGCCCCGCCAGGCAGGCTCCAGGCGCCATTCCTTGGCGGCTTGCCGCGACGAACAAGGAGCACGCGATCGTCCTTGAAGACGACGGCGCCGATGCCGATGATGGGACGTTGGGGATATGCGCGCGGATCGTCGCTCATGAGAACGAGCTTAGCGCGTCGGCGGCAAAAAGGCAGGGGCCATGTGTGGACGCTTTCTTCTCACCTCGCCGCTCGAGGCGGTGCGCGCGGCCTTCGATCTCGGCCCGGTCGCGAGCAATCTCGCGCCGCGCTACAATATCGCGCCGACGCAGGAGGTCGCCGTGGTGCGGACGGGTACGGGGGGCGGACGCGCGCTCGCTTTCCTGCGCTGGGGACTGGTGCCTTCCTGGATGAAGGAAATTCCGAAGGGGCGGCCGATGATCAATGCCCGCGCCGAGACGGTGGCCGAACGGCCGGCCTTCCGGGCCGCCTTCCGCGCCCGGCGCTGCCTCGTGCCGGCCGACGGCTGGTACGAATGGCGCAAGGAGACCGCCGGCGGCAAACAGCCCTATCTGATCCGGCTCCGCGAGGCGGCGGCACGCCCCTTCGCCTTCGCCGGCATCTGGGAGCGCTGGCAGCCGCCCGAGGGCGGCCCCGAGATCGGAAGCGTCGCCATCCTCACCCGCCCGGCCTGGCCGGCGCTCGCCGCGCTGCACGATCGCATGCCGCTCGTGCTCGCGCGCGAGGGCTACGCCCGCTGGCTCACAGGATCGCCGCCCGCACCGGTCGAACTCGCACAACCGCCGGGTGAGGCCTTCGAATTCTATCCGGTGTCAGGGCGGGTCAACCGGGTGGCGGTTGATGCCCCTGAACTGGCGCGGCCGCTGGTTTCCTGAATCACGCCGGCGCCCTCTCTTTCCCCGCGTCCCGGTCTCCACCGATCGCGACAAGCCCCATGGCGAGGCCGAAGAGGTTGAAGGCCGAGCCGAAGAACCCCATCACCACCGTTTGCCACAATGGCGGCATCGCTCCCTCTTCGAGACCGAATGCGGCATTTCCCGCAAGGGTGACGATAACGGCGAGAAGGAGCAGAAAGGAAAAGGCGAGCAGCACCGTCCTGTTGGCGCGCGGAATCTCCATGGCCGTCTCGAAAAGCGATGCCGGTCGATCCAGAGTAACGGCCGCCGACGCCACGAGAAATCCGCCGATGAGGGCAACAAATCCGGTAAAGACAAGGAGCACGAGAACAAGGAGAAGGAGCGCCCTGACGATGGTCCCGATGGCTCCCCCGAATGCCATCACCGCGAGGCCAACGACCGCCTTGAGGAGGAATAGGAGGATGAGAATGGCGACAGCAAGGACGGCCGCATACAGGATGAGGGCAAGATTGCGCCTCATGACCGCAAGAGCGCGGCGCACGAATCCGGATGCAAGTGCTGCATGTCGTCCCAAGGCGATGCTCCGCACCCAGACGACGGCGACCAACCCGAAGGCGACGATACTGAGCCCGACGAGGTACAGCAGCAAGGGCGCCATGTCACCGAATGCAGTCCAGATGACCTGTGGATCCGTTGTGCCGCGAATTCTCTCGAGGATGGGCGCGAGCCGGGTCTGGACGGGAAAGGCAAAGGTGCTGTTGACAATCGCCCACAGGGCCGCGAGCAGGACGAACATCTCGAGATTCGCACGCACCAGCGCCGTCGCGCGGCGAAAGAACGCGGCGAAACCGACAGGCTCAAGAATGCCGCTCATGCCCGCCCCCCGGTCGTCGTGACCTTGCAAGATCGCATCCGCGCATGTGCACCCTCCCTTTTTGCGGTCCGCTCCCATCCTAGCGCGGGCAGGCCCCCGGGGCAAAGGATGGAATGGCGTCTGCCGGCGACTATGTCTTGACCTCGGATGCGATCTCGCGGAGCCTGCCGCCCGATGACCGGACCGCTCTCCCATCTCACCATCCTCGATATGAGCCGCGTTCTCGCCGGCCCCTGGGCGGGGCAGATTCTCGCCGATCTTGGCGCCAAGGTGGTCAAGGTCGAGCGGCCCGGCGCCGGCGACGACACGCGCGCCTGGGGGCCACCTTTCCTCAAGGACGCGGGGGGCAGGGACAGCCGCGAGTCCGCCTATTATCTCGCCGCCAATCGCGGCAAGCGCTCGATCGCCATCGACATCGCCCGGTCCGAGGGACAGGCCATCGTGAGGAAACTGGCAGCGCGCAGCGATGCGTTGCTCGAGAATTACCGGGTGGGCGGGCTCAGGCGCTACGGCCTCGACTATGAGAGCCTGGCCGCACTCCATCCCGGGCTCGTCTATTGCTCGATCACCGGCTTCGGCCAGACGAGCCCGCTCGCCGACGAGCCCGGCTATGATTTTCTCATCCAGGGCATGGCCGGGCTGATGAGCATTACCGGCGCCGAGGACGGTCCGCCGATGAAGGTCGGCACGGCCATCGCCGATCTCACCACCGGCATGTATGCGGTCATCGCCATCCTCGCCGCCATCGCCCATCGCGAGCGCACGGGCGAGGGCCAGCATATCGACATGGCGCTTTTCGACACCCAGCTCGGCTGGCTTGCCAACCAGAACATGAACTATCTCGTCGGCGGCGAGGTGCCGCGCCGGCGCGGCAATGCGCACCCGAACATCGTGCCCTATCAGGATTTTGCGACCCGCGACGGCTACATCCTCGTCTGCGTCGGCAATGACCGGCAGTTCGCCCGCTTTGCCAACGCCATCGGCGAGCCCGCGCTCGCCGCCGATCCGCGCTATGCGACCAATGCGGCGCGGGTCGCGAACCGCAAGGCGCTCGTTGCGATCATCGCACAGCGGATGGCGGAGAGGGAGAGCGCGCAATGGCTCGCTCTGCTCAAGGCGGCGCGCATACCGGCGGGCCCGGTCAACAATATCGCCGAGGCCTTCGCCCACCCGCAGGCGGTCCATCGCGGCCTCAGGGTCGCGCTCGACCACCCGCTCGGTGTCAGGGTGCCGACGGTGGCCAATCCGATCCGCTTTTCGGAAACCGCCATCACCTATCGCGACCCGCCGCCCATGCTTGGCCAGCACACCGACGCGATTCTCGGCGAGCTCGGCTATGACGGGGACGCGATCGCGCGTCTGCGCGCCGACGGCGTGGTGGAGTGACCGGCCTCAGTCGAGGGCGGTGACGATCCGCGCCGCGGGGTAAAAGGCATGGAAGGCGAAGGCGAAATCGACACCATAGGCGATGTCGACGAGGCCCTCATCGGTGCGCTTTTGCACGACGACCGTGCCGACGTCGCGGGCGCGCGCGATCTCGAAGGCGTCGAGCGCGCTCGCCTGTCCCGGCTTCCATGTGATGACGAGGCCGTCCCCGGTCTCGATGCGGCCCTTCTCGCGCACCAGGCTGAGCGCCCACGCACGATCGCCGACGCTGACCACGCGTGAGAGCGGCGGCACGTCCCGCGGCAGCGAGCCGTCATAGAGGAAGGGCCGCGGCGCGCTGTCATAGCCGCGATAGGGATTGACCCCGTAAGGCAACCCCGAGCGGTTGGTCGGCCGCGCCAGCACCCGGCCCTTTGGCGCCCGCGCGCGAAAGTCGGCGAAACTTTCGAGCCGCGCCGGCAGCCGTTCGAGCTTGCTGCCGAGGAAGGCACCGACGATGGCGGTACCGGTGAACTGCTGCCACCAGCTCCCGGTCTGCCGGTCGTACATCACGAGATCGGAGTTGCGGAGCTTGCCGGTGGTGCCGAAGTCGAGCTCGCGGCCCTTCGCCTGGCGCCGGAAAACGATCGCCGCATTGCACAAGGGACAGTAGGTGACGGCCACCGGGATATCGCCGATGCGGTCATTGACGATCTCGTGCCGGATGAGGATGCCGAGCGGATAGGCACGCGCCTCGCCAGCGACCTCGAGGCCGATCACCGGCGACCGGTCATCGAGCCAGCGTGCCGCCTGCGCAATCGATTCGAATTGCGGCCGGTCGATCGACGGAATGCCGTCCCTGGGCGGGCCGCCCTCGAGGATTTCGGCATAGTCGATGCTGTGCTTCGTGAAATCGGTCTCCGGCCAGGCCCGCTCCCAGCTCCGCGGCACGCCGGCGGCAAATGCCGCGCTGGTGGCGGACATCGCCAAAGCGAGAAGGAGAATCGAGAGAGGGCGCATCATGCGGCAAGTCTAGAACGCCGACATGCGCTGCCGCCAATCACCTTCACGTCAGGGGCCGGTGAGCCGGTTCGGAGACTCAGAGAATGCTGGCGACAAGAAGCACGAGGATAAGCGCCGGTGTCACCCAGCGCACCGCCATCCGCCACAGGCGGTAGCCGTGTGCGTCGCCGGCGCCGAACTCCGACCAGCTCGCCGCCGCGGGCAGGAGCCGGCTCGCGAAATAGGCAATGACCAGCGCGCCGAGCGGCAGGACGAGCGTGTCGATGCCCTGTGTGATGAGATCGAACGGCGTCGCCTTCGCAAACCGCTCGATGAAGCCGAGCGGATGCCAGTCGCGCCAGAGGTTGAAGGAGAGGATGCTGGCGATCCCCATGATCCAGCTCAGGCCGGCGGCGACGAGAACGCCATGCCCGCGCCGGATGCCGCGTTCGGCGAGCCAGGCGACAGTGGGCTCATAGAGCGCGATCGCCGAGGTGAGGGCGGCGAGGATGAGAAAGAAGAAGAAGATGGTGCCGATGACCGTGCCGAACGGCATCGCGGAGAAAGCGAGCGGCAGCGTGATGAAGACGAGTCCGGGTCCGCCGGCGGGATCGAGGCCATTGGCGAAGACGATGGGAAAGATGGCGATGCCGGCGAGCAGCGCCACCGCCGTATCGGCGAGCGCGACATAGGCCGAGGTGCGCAGGATCGAGGCCCCGCGGGGCAGATAGGCGCCGTACATCATCACACCGCCGATGCCGACGGACAGGCTGAAGAAGGCCTGTCCGATGGCAGCCAGCATCACGCCGGGCGTCAGCCGCGAGAAATCGGGCGAAAACAGATAGGCGAGCGCGCGGGCGCTGTCACCGGTTGTCAGCGCATAACCGACAAGAACGACGAGAAGCACGCCGAGCGCCGGCGTCATGATGCCG
>JBHHTO010000010.1:0-24676 GCA_046753425.1 Rhodothalassiaceae bacterium
ATCAGCTTGGCGATCATCGGATCGTAATAAAGGCTGATCTCCGCTCCCTCGAAGACCCCGCTGTCAACCCGGACCGCCTCATCCTTCGGCGGCTCGCAGTAACGGGTGAGCCGGCCGATAGACGGCAGAAAGCCGCGATAGGGATCCTCGGCATAGATGCGGCTTTCGACCGCCCAGCCCCTGAAGGTGACGTCGTCCTGCGCAAGACCCAGGGGCTCGCCGGCGGCGATGCGGATCATCTGTTCAACGAGATCGATGCCGGTCACCAGCTCGGTGACCGGGTGTTCCACCTGCAGCCGCGTGTTCATTTCGAGAAAGTAGAAATTGCGCGCCGCGTCGACAATGAACTCGACGGTGCCCGCGGAGTGGTAGCCGACGGCCCGCGCCAGCGCCAGCGCCTGCTCGCCCATCGCGGCGCGCATCTTCGCATCGACGCATGGCGATGGCGATTCCTCAATGATCTTCTGGTGGCGCCGCTGGATCGAGCATTCGCGCTCGCCGAGATGGACGAGATTGCCCTCTCTGTCGCCCAGGATCTGGATTTCGATATGGCGCGGCTCCTCGATGAATTTCTCGATGAAGATACGCCCGTCGCCGAAGCTCGATTCCGCCTCTGAACGTGCCGAGGCGAATCCCTCACGGCATTCGCTGTCGTCGCGGGCGATGCGCATGCCCTTGCCGCCGCCGCCCGCCGATGCCTTGAGCATCACCGGATAGCCGATCTCGCGGGCGATCCGCACCGCCTCTTCCGCATCGGCGATCTCGCCGACATGACCGGGGATGACGGACACCCCGGCCTCCTGCGCCAGACGCTTCGATTCGATCTTGTCTCCCATGGCGGCGATGGCGGCGGCGGGTGGTCCGATGAAGACGAGGCCTGCCTCCTCGACGGCACGCACGAAGGCCTCGTTTTCCGACAGAAAGCCATAGCCTGGATGGATCGCCTCGGCCTTCGTCCGGCGGGCGGCGTCAAGGATGCGATCGGCGCGCAGATAGCTTTCCGCGGCTGGCGCCGGGCCGATGGCCACATGCTCGTCGGCCATCTCGACGTGCAGGGCGTCGGCATCGGCCTCGGAGTGAACCGCTACCGTCCGGATCCCCATGGCCCTTGCCGTGCGGATGATCCGGCAGGCGATCTCGCCGCGGTTGGCTATCAGAATTTTCCTGAACATCCGGACATTCCCCTGCGGCCGCTCTCTCCCTCGGGCGGTCTTCTTGCTAGACCGAAGTCGCGCCTCTGGCAATCGCTGGTCGCCGCGAATGGCCTGCGGCGGTGAAACAGGATATAGTCGCCTGTCTCACAGTGGAGGAATGCGAAATGCCCGAACCGGCAGCGAACCGAAACGCGCGGGGACTGGTCGTCCTTGCCGCCGCCATTGCCGTCGTCATCGTCCTCGTTCTTGTGACGCGCCCGGGATCATCACCACAAGAGGCCACTCCCACCGCCACCCGGCAAGCGGACCCGATCGCGGCGGCGATCGCCGATCCGTCGCGGCCGGAGGACGAGCAGGCCCGTGATGCCGGTCGCAAGCCGGCCCGGATTCTCGCCTTTTATGGCGTCACGCCGGGCATGCACATCTATGAGATCGCGGCAGGCAGTGGCTATTACACACGCCTGCTCTCGCATGTGGCCGGGCCCGAGGGGCACATCGTGGCCCACAGCAGCGAGCGCTTCTGGCCGCGCCTCAAGGACCGCGTCGAGCCCCTTTATGCGGCGCTCGGCAATGTCGAGCCCTTCATCGGCGATCCCGCGGACTATGCCGGCGAGCCGGAAAGCATGGATGCGGTCTTCGTCGTGCTCATCTGGCATCACATGCACCATGACCCGGACGCGGGCGAGGTGCTGCCCGCACGGACGGTGCGCTTTCTCGACACCGCCCGCCGGTTGCTGAAGCCCGGTGGCGTCCTTGCGATCATCGAGCACGAGGCGGCGGACGGCACGACCCGCGCCGAAAGCGCAGGCTGGCACCGGGCACCGAAGCGGATGACGATCGACGATGTCACCGCTCACGGTTTCGAGCTCGTCGCCGAGAGCGACGCTCTCGCCAATCCCGACGACGATCTCCGGAACTACTGGCGGGAAGCCCTGCCGCAGCGCGACAGCTCGCAGCGCTTCGTGCTCAAATTCGTCAAGCCCGCGGCCTGAACGGACCGCTCACTGCGGCGGGCCTTCGATCGGCCGGCCGTCCTCATCGACGAAGATGATCGGCGCCGGCCCTTCGCCCTTGATCTCGACGATGACGGGCTCGTCCCTCGCGCCGTCGAAATGCGGTGCACCCGCCGGGTGCTTCATATAGCTGCCGGGCCCGAGCGGGATCGTCGCATCGGGGTCGAAATGTGTCCCCGTGCCGGTCCACCATGTGCCCTCGATCACCGTCACATAGCGGTCATGGGGGTGAATGTGCGGGCGCGTGAAATGGCCCGGCGCAAAACGTGCGCGGATGATGTAGAAGCCGGCCTTGCGCGGATCGCCTTCGACCAGCGCGAAGGAGAGCCCGGGGCGGATCGACTCCTGCCAGTGAAGATCCTGCGGCCGCAGCCGCACAAAGCCATCCTTGTCAGCGGCATCGGCGCCGCCGGCGAGGAGCATGGCGGCAAGAAGGATTGTCAGATGTCGTGCCACGGAATGCCTCCCTCGAGCCCGCCCGCCCTTGCCTCCCTCCCCTTCTAGCGCTCGAGGCTCGGAAAATAAAAGAGCGAGAAGGAAACGGCGCGTTCGACGCGGATATCGTCCTCGGACAGCGGCACATAAAGAATACGCAGCCCGACATGCTTCTTGCCCTGGCGCAGGCCATCGACGCTCGCCGCCACGGGAACCCTGTGCCGCACGACATGGTTGCAACAGGCAAGAATGCGGGCCGGAACCGCAGGATCGGGATAGGCCGACACCGGCCGGCCGGTGAACTCGCCGTAGAAATGCACGACCTCGGTCCCCATGAGCCGGATGGTCGCGTCGACCACCTCCCCCGCCCGGTCGCGCACGAGATCATAGAGCGTCATGAGCGGCAGAAAGCGCTTGAATATCACGGGGTCGATGTCGCGGCGCGTCGCCATCCGCCGCTCGCCCTTCTTGCGCGCGATAAGAGCGAGGATTTCGCCAAAGGCCGGGAAGCGGCGCACGATCGCCCCGTGCTCAACCATCTGCCAGTTGGTCAAGCGCACGCCTTGGCCGAGCACGCCCGGCCCGGTGGGCGGGTTCATCATGTGCGACATTCTGCCCCGAATGCGTGGCCGGCGCAATATGGGACACGACCGCGGGTGTGATACGCGAAAGTCTATTCCCTCATTCGTTGCACGCCAGCCGCCGCATCAACGCATGTCAGCTGCCGGCAACGAAGCTCCGGATCAGGCTGCCGGCGACAAGGTGCCAGCCATCGACGAGGACAAAGAAGATGAGCTTGAAGGGCAGGCTGAGGAGCACCGGCGGCAGCATCATCATACCCATCGACATGAGGATCGAGGCGATCACCAGATCGATGATCACGAAGGGGATATAGAGCAGGAAGGCGATCTCGAAGGCGCGCCGGAGCTCGCTGACCACGAAGGCCGGAATGAGGCTCGTAAGCGGCGTCGCCTCGGGCGTAGCGGGACGCTCGCCGTCCGCAGCGTCGAGGAACAGCCCGAGGTCCTTCTCGCGCACATTGGCGAGCATGAACTGCCGGAATGGTGCGGCCGCTGCCGGCAGGGCCTCCTCGGGCGTCATTTCCTCGTTCATCAGGGGCGCGATGCCGCCAGTCCAGGATGCCTCGAGCGTCGGCGCCATGATGAAGCCGGTGAGAAACAGCGCCAGCGAGATCAGAACCACATTAGGCGGCGTCTGCTGCGTGCCCAGCGCCGAACGCAGGATGGAGAGCACGACCACGATGCGCGTGAACGAGGTCATGACGATGAGGATCGAGGGGGCGAGCGTCAGCACCGTGACCAGCAGCAGGAGCTGCACCACCCGCCCGGTGAGTGTTCCCTCCTGCCCGAGATCGAGGCTGAAGCTCTGCGCCGCCGCGGGCTCGGCCAGCGCAGCGGCAAGCACGACCGCAAGACCAAGGATGAGGGGCAGACGGCGACTCATGGCGCGCTCTCCGGCGCACGCGCACCTGCCGGCGGCCCCGGCGCGATGTCCGATTCGACGACGCGATCCCCGGCCGGGCCGATGAGGATCAGATGTTCCACCCCGTCGCGGGCGACGAGGATCAGCCGGTGCCGGCTGTCGATCCCCAGCGTCTCGCGGATCTCGAGCCGCCGCGGCCCCTTCCTGCCCATGGCCGCCGCGACGCCGGGAAACAGGCCGGCGCGACGCACAAGCCAAGCAAGGGCGCCGATGAGCCCGAGAACGAAGGCGAGAGCAAGAACGGCGTTGAGAAGATCGAGAGCGCCCATCCGGGTGATGACTCCTTTCCGCTGGCACGCACACCGGCCCGCGTCCGCTCCATCTGACCTCCGCTATGGTAAATAAAGACTTAATATTGCCAGAGACTTAAGAGATATCGCGACTCTCTTTGCAATCTTTACCTTCTGTTAAGGGCGGCAGGCGGATCATGCCCCGTCGACATGTCACCGGAGACGAAGAGGCCCGCCCGATGGACCTTTCCAGGATTCCGCTACTCGCGGCGCTCAAGGGCCGGATGCAGTGGCTGACCGCGAACCAGAAGGTGGTCGCCCAGAACATTGCCAACGCCGATACGCCGGGCTACCGCCCGAAGGAGCTCGCGGCCGCGGATTTCGGCGCTCTCGTCGAGAGCCTGCGCGCTTCGGCAGGCCCCGCGCCCAGCGTCTCGCTCGCGCGCACGAATGCGGCCCATTTCGGGCCGGCCGGGCCGGACGCCGGCAACCCACGGGTCCGTCCCGCCGCGATCGAGCAATCGGCACCCGACGGCAATGCCGTCGATCTCGAGGGCGAGCTTCTCAAGATGGCGCAGACGCAGATGGATTACGGCCTCATGGTCGATCTTTACCGCAAGCAGGTGTCGCTGCTGCGCACGGCGTTGCGCGGCGCCGGTGGCAACCGCTCCTGAGGAGGGAGATGCAGATGGATATGGAACTGCAGAAATCGATGCTCATCTCGGCCGCCGCGCTCAAGGCGCAGACGCTGCGCATGCGGGTGATCGCCGAGAATCTCGCCAATCAGGATTCGGAGGCGGCGAGCCCCAATGAGGACCCCTACCGGCGCAAGCTGGTGACGTTCAGGAATGTTCTCGATCGCGCGCTCGGCATCGAGAAGGTCGCGGTCGAGAAGGTGATCTTCGATCAGTCCGATTTCGGCAGCCGCTATGATCCCGGGCACCCGGCCGCAGATGCCAATGGTTATGTCAAGACGACCAATGTCGAGGGCCTCATCGAGGCGATGGACATGACACAGGCACAGAGGACCTATCAGGCCAATCTCAACGCCATCGATGCGGTCAAGTCGATGGCGGTGCGGACGCTTGAACTCCTGCGCTAGGGGACCCGAGAGATGGATGCGAAAAGTCTGGATGCCGCCAACGCCTACCGTGCCGCACTCGGCGGTGCGAATGGGCCGGGGCTCGATCGCGGGGATCGCGTCGGCCGGGCGGCGACGGGTGGGACGGGGAGCACCTTCGGCGGTCTCGTCGAGACGCTGGTCAACGAGGCGCAGTCCGCCGTCGCCGCGAGCGAGATCGAAAGCGCGAAGGCCGTTGCCGGACAGGCCGAGCTCGTCGATGTGGTCACCGCCGTCTCCAACGCCGAGATGGTCCTCGAAACCGTGACGACCGTGCGCGACCGCGTGATCTCTGCCTATCAGGAGATCATGCGCATGCCGATCTGAACGGTCCGCATGATGCCGCCCGGTGTCGCCGCGCGGCATCCTTTTTGAAGGATGATGTTAACCATAATCGGCGCATCGTGCCGCAGGAAGGAGCCCAGGTGACCGCCGCCGACGTTCTCGACATCGCCCGTGATGCCATCTTCACGCTGCTCATCGTCACCGGACCGGTGATGGCGATCGGGCTCGCCGTCGGCCTCATCATCGCCCTCTTCCAGGCCCTAACCCAGATCCAGGAGCTGACGCTCACCTTCATTCCCAAGATTGTTGCCATCTTCCTCGCCCTGCTTATCTTCCTGCCGATGATGGGCAGCCGGATGGGCGACCTCATGGCGCGGCTCATGGATCATGTCGTGACGGGAGGCTGACGGCCCGTGCTCGACACCCTGCTTCCCGCCGAGATATGGGGCTTTCTCCTCGTTTTCGCCCGCATGGGGGCGCTCCTTGCCATGATCCCGGCCCTCGGCGAGCCGCAGATCCCGCAACGCATCCGCCTCGGGCTGGCGCTCGCGGTCTCGCTCCTCGTCTTTCTCGCCATCCGCGACCGCCTGCCCGCCCTGCCCGCGGGGCTCGGCCCGATGGTCGGCCTCGTTCTCATCGAGATCATGATCGGCCTCATGATGGCGCTGCTCTTGCGGGCGGTGTTCAGCGCCCTCAATGTCGCCGGCACGATCGCCGCCTTCCAGACGAGCCTTGCCTTCTCGCAGCAGGTGGACCCGGCCCAGGGGACGCAGAGCGCGATCACCGCGAGCTTTCTCTCGATGCTTGGGCTTGTCCTCATCTTCGCGAGCGACCTGCATCTCGTGACGCTCGAGGCGATGGTCCGCTCCTACAGCGTGTTTCCGCTCGGGGCGCTGCCCCCGGTCGACGATTTTGCCTCGCTGATGACCGACTATGTCGCCGCGAGCTTCGTGCTCGGCATGCAGATCGCGGCGCCCTTCCTGGTCTTCGGCGTCGTCTTCAATGTCGGGCTCGGGCTGATTGCGCGCCTGATGCCGCAGCTTCCGGTCTTCTTCATCGGGCTGCCGCTCAATATCTTCGTCGGCTTTGCTCTTCTCATGATCGCGCTGCCGGCAATGATGATGTGGTTCCTCGCCGCCTATGGGCAGCAGCTTTCGATGTTCGTGCAATAGGATCCGGTGATGGCCGAGAACGACGATCAGGACGACGCCCAGAAAACAGAAGAGCCGACCCAACGAAAGCTCGAGGAGGCGGCGAAGAAGGGCGACCTGCCGCAATCGCAGGAGATCAAGCACTGGATGATGCTGGTCGCCGGCGCCCTCGCCTTTCTCACCACCGGCAGCTACACCGCCCGCATGGTGACCGGCGAGACCGCCGGCTTCATCGCCCACGCCCATGAGATCCCGGTCGACCCGCAGGGACTGCTCGACGTCATGCGCGAGGCGGGAACGCAGATCCTGCTCTACATGATGCTGCCGCTCGGTATCCTCCTCGTCGGCGCGTTGGCCGGCAATCTGTTGCAGCACAAGCCGGTCTTCACCTTCGAGAAAGTGCAGCCCAAGCTGAGCAAGATCTCGCCCGCCGCGGGCTTCAAGCGCCTGTTCTCGATGCAGCGGCTCGTCGAGTTCGCGAAAACGCTGGCGAAGCTTCTCGTCGTCGGGCTCGTCGTCGGCCTCATCGTCTGGCCGGACCGCGTTCTGCTGACACTCCTGATCCACGAGCCGGTGGAGCGGCTCACCGATACCGTGGTCGCGCTGTCGCTCAAGGTCCTGTTCGGCGTCATTGCGGCGATGACCGTCATCGCCGCGCTCGACCTCCTGTTCCAGCGCCTTGATCACCTGAAAAAGATGCGCATGACCAAGCAGGAGGTCAAAGACGAGCACAAGCAGATGGAGGGCGATCCGCTGGTGCGCGCGCGGCTGCGCCAGATCCGCATGGAGAAGGCGAAGAAACGGATGATGGCGACGGTGCCCGAGGCGGATGTCGTCATCACCAACCCCACACATTATGCGGTGGCGCTCAAATACAGGCATGGCGAGATGCAGGTGCCGGTTCTGGTCGCCAAGGGCGTGGACGAGGTAGCGCTGCGGATTCGCAAGCTGGCGCAGGAGCATGACATTCCGCTGGTCGAGAATCCGCCGCTGGCGCGCGCGCTTCATGCCCATGTCGATCTCGACGAGGAAATCCCGCCCGAGCATTATCAGGCGGTGGCGGAGGTGATCAGCTACGTGCTACGCCTGAGGCGAGGTCACAGAGCGAGCTACAGGCCCGGGATGTGAGGAAGGCAATGGAACGCATCCTGCCATGGGGAAGCCGGTCACGACCGCGTGCGGACCACCGTCACGCTTGGCCCGCGCCGGCCGTGGCACCGGATGCCGGCATTCCGCATCTTGTGGGAGGGGCCCTGGTCGGCCTCCTTGCGGCGCTGGCCGCTCTCGCCCTCTTCGGCGCCCGCGGCGACTGGAGCGGCGGGCTGAGCCTCGCCGGCGTGGTCCTGCTGCTGACCGGCGTGCTGCTCGTCACCGCCCTGCGCCAGCGCTCGCGGACGAGCGAGAGACGGACCGCCCTTGCGACGGCACGGCGGCTGATTGCCGCCATGCCGGAGCCGGCGCTTCTTTATGACGAGGCGGGCCGGCTGCTCGCCGCCAACCGCCATTATGGCGAGCGGTTCCGGTGCGATCCGCCGGCCCTCGTGACCCAACTCGGGGCCGAGTGCCACGACGCCGACGGCCGGGCCCATCGGGTCATCGCCACCCCGTTCGACGGCGGCCGGCTCCTGACGCTCCTTCCAACGGCGGGCAAGGAAGACGGGGAAGCCCCGGCTGCCGGAGGACTGCCGTCGGCCGCGCTCGGCGAGGCCCTGGGGGCGCTCGGGATCGGCTGCGCGCTGGTCGCCGCCGATGGCACCGTCCGCTGGATCAATGCGCGGGCGGCGCACGATCTCGACCTCAAGAAGGGTGCCGTGCCGGATCCGGAATTCGGGTCCGGATTGCGTGATCCGGAACGACACCGACAGACGCTGCCCGGGGGTGGCGAGCAGGTGAAACATGTCGTCGCGCTTGCTGGCGGCGAGGCGCTGGTGCTGCTGCGCGGAAGGGAGGCGGACGGTGCAAGGACGGCGCTTCCGGATGCGGAACAGTGGAAGATCCTGTTCGATACGGCTCCGCTGGGGCTCGCCATCGTCAACCCCGAGGGCCGGCTCCTCGCCTTCAACAAGCCATTCCGTCGCTTTGCGCCCAATCGCACGCCGCGCCAGGGCGACCGGCTCACCGATTTTGTCGCCGGCGACGACGGGAGCGAAGTCGCGCGGCGCATCAAGGCGGCGCTCGACGGCGCGGCGCGGGCAAGTCCGCTCGAGGTCAGCTTCAACACCCAGCCGGCTCGAACCGGCCAGATCGCCTTCTCGCGGCTGCCCGGAGACGGCCCCGGTCGAATTCTCGTGCATCTTGTCGACACCACCAAGCACAGGAGCCTCGAACGCCAGTTCGTGCAGGCGCAGAAGATGCAGGCGGTCGGCCAGCTCGCCGGCGGCGTGGCGCACGACTTCAACAATCTGCTGACCGCGATCATCGGCTTTTGCGATCTGCTGCTGGTGCGCCACGGACCCGGCGACCAGTCCTTTTCCGACATCATGCAGATCAAGCAGAACGCCAATCGCGCCGCCAATCTGGTGCGCCAGCTTCTCGCCTTCTCGCGACAGCAGACGATGCGCCCCAAGGTGCTGGTCATCACCGACGTCCTGGCTGATCTCTCCAATCTTCTGCGGCACCTGATCGGTGAGACCATCGAGCTCAAGATGATCCACGGCCGCGACCTCGGACCGGTCAAGGTGGACCAGGGTCAGCTCGAGCAGGTCATCATCAATCTTGCGGTCAATGCCCGTGACGCGATGCCCGATGGCGGGACGCTGACCATCCGGACCAAGAATGTCGGGCCCGACGACCGTCTGGTGCAGCATTATTCGGTGATGCCCGCCGGCAACTATGTGCTGATCGAGATCACCGACACCGGCGAAGGCATTCCGGCGGAGAACCTGAACAAGATCTTCGAGCCCTTCTTCACCACGAAAAGCGTCGGCAAGGGCACCGGCCTCGGCCTGTCGACGGTCTATGGCATCATCAAGCAGACGGGCGGCTTCATCTTCGTCGAGAGCGCACCGGGCGAGGGCGCCACCTTCCGCGTCTATCTGCCGCGCCACGAGGAGGCGGTCGAGGAGCGCCCGCGCGCAGAGGCCGGGCCGGCGGCGGACCTGACCGGCCGCGGCACCATCCTCCTTGTCGAGGACGAGGAAGCGGTGCGCATGTTCGCATCCCGCGCCCTCACCAACAAGGGCTACAAGGTGCTGCAGGCCGCTTCCGGCGAAGAGGCCCTGGCCATCGTTCGCGACCATGAGGAGAGTGTCGATCTCCTCATTTCCGACGTCGTCATGCCCAATATGGACGGGCCCACCCTCGTCGCCGAGGCCAAGCACCTGCGCCCGGACCTGCGGGTGATCTTTATCTCGGGCTATGCGGAAGACGTGTTCAAGGCGACAGGCGGCACCGACATGGAGGGCTATGCCTTCCTGCCCAAGCCCTTCTCGCTCAAGCAGCTCGCCGAAACCGTGAAGGCCACCCTGTCCTGAACACAAGACGGGCACCACCCCCGTCATCCCCCTGCCCTCCTGTCGCTTGCGGCGCATGAGAACAAACACGCAACATTTTTCTTGCGGGGTGAGAACAAATCGCGTACGCTTGCTCCCGATTGCAAGCTGCCGTCGACCGTGGAATAAGGAGCAGAACGATGAGCACCGCCGCCTTGCGTCTTGTGGGAGAGTCGTCCGTGGACAAGCAGAAAGCGCTCGAGGCCGCCCTCGCGCAAATCGACCGCGCCTTCGGCAAGGGGTCGGTGATGAAGCTCGGCCAACGCACGAATTCGGTCGATGTCGAGACCGTTTCCACCGGTTCGCTCGGGCTTGACATCGCCCTTGGTATCGGCGGCCTGCCGCGCGGGCGCGTCATCGAGATTTACGGCCCCGAGAGTTCGGGCAAGACGACGCTGGCGCTGCATGTCGTCGCCGAAGCCCAGAAGAAGGGCGGCGTCGCGGCCTTTGTCGATGCCGAACACGCCCTCGACCCGGCCTATGCGCGAAAGCTCGGAGTCGATATTGGCGAACTCCTGATCTCGCAGCCCGATACCGGCGAGCAGGCGCTGGAGATCGCCGACACGCTCGTCCGCTCGGGTGCGGTCGATGTGCTCGTTGTCGACTCGGTCGCCGCGCTCACCCCGCGCGCCGAACTCGAGGGCGAGATGGGCGACAGCCATGTCGGGCTTCAGGCGCGGCTCATGAGCCAGGCCCTGCGCAAACTCACCGGCTCGATCTCGAAGTCGAACTGCATGGTCATCTTCATCAACCAGATCCGCATGAAGATCGGCGTCATGTATGGCAATCCCGAGACCACGACCGGTGGCAATGCCCTCAAGTTCTATTCCTCGATCCGCCTCGACATTCGCCGCATCGGCCAGATCAAGGACCGCGACGAGATCATCGGCAATGCGACCCGGGTCAAGGTGGTCAAGAACAAGATGGCGCCGCCCTTCAAGCAGGTCGAGTTCGACATCATGTACGGCGAGGGAATTTCCAAGCTCGGCGAGCTTCTCGATCTCGGCGTCAAGGCCGGAATCGTCGAGAAATCCGGCGCCTGGTACTCCTATGACAGCCAGCGCATCGGCCAGGGGCGCGAGAACGCCAAGCAGTTCCTGCGCGAGCACCCCGAGATGACCGAGGCGATCGAGGCGGCCGTCCGCAAGTCGGCCGGGCTGGTGTCGCAAAAGATGCTTGCCGAGCCGGACGAGGCAGACACGGCCGCAAAATAGCCTCCACCACGTGCATGCGAGGCGGAGCATTGCCTTTCGCTACCGGCCGCCGGCGTGCCGTCGTCCCCCGCGCGGTGCGTGCCGGGGCCGGGGGCTGCGCGCCTGCCACCCGATGAAGCGCTGCGCGCGGGTGGACGCGCCCTCGCGCCGTGGCGACCCTAGAGCAGCCCGAGGCTCTTGAAGCTCGCATGGCCACTGCGGCCGATCACCACATGATCGTGCAGCGCGATGCCGAGCTTCTGGCCGGCTTCGGCAATCTCGCGTGTCATCTCGATATCGGCGCGGGACGGCGTCGGATCGCCGGACGGATGGTTGTGGACAAGGATGATCGCGCTCGCCTGCAGCTCGAGCGCCCGCTTGATCACCTCGCGCGGATAGACCGGCGTATGGTCGACGGTCCCCTCCTGCTGCACCTCGTCGGCGATAAGAACGTTCTTGCGATCAAGAAAGAGAACCCGAAACTGCTCGCGCGCGGCGTGCGCCATCGCCGCGTGGCAGTATTCGAGCAGGGCCTGCCAGTTGCTGATCAACGGCCGTCCGAGAACCCGGGCCTGCGCGAGGCGGATCGCCGAGGCCTCGACCGCCTTGAGCATGGCGGCGGCACTCTCGCCCACGCCCTCGACCTCGCAAAGCCGCTCCGGCGGGGCCGTGAGCACGCCCTCATAGGAGCCGAAGACCTTGAGCAGGCGCTTGGCGATGGATTTCACATCACGCCGCGCGATCGCGCCCATGAGGACGAGTTCGAGCAGCTCATAGTCGGGCATGCCCTTGCCGCCGCTCGCGAGAAAGCGCTCCCTCAGCCGCCGGCGATGCCCCTCATGATCGGATCTGGCGCCCGGCATTGTGTCCGGTCCTCAGGCGGCATCATAGGGCGGCTTCGTGTAGCCGGCGGGCGACAGGGTGAAGATCTCGACACCCTCCGCGGTCACCCCCACCGTGTGCTCGAACTGCATCGACAGCGAGCGATCACGGGTGACCGCGGTCCATCCGTCATCGCGGATCCTGGTGTCCGCCCTGCCGGCGTTCACCATCGGCTCGATGGTAAAGAACATGCCCTCCTCGAGCTCCGGGCCGGTGCCGGACCGGCCATAGTGGAGAACATTCGGTGCATCGTGAAAGACGCGGCCGATGCCATGGCCGCAGAAGTCGCGCACCACCGAGAAACGGTGCGCCTCCACATAGGACTGGATGGCATGGCCGATGTCGCCGAGCCGGGCGCCCGGCCTCACCACCGCGATACCACGCATCATCGCCTCATAGGTGACATCGCACAGGCGCCGCGCCTTGACCGAGGGTTTTCCCACGAAATACATGCGACTCGTGTCGCCGTGCCAGCCATCGAGGATCACGGTGACGTCAATATTGAGGCTGTCACCGTCCTTGAGCACCCGGTCGCCGGGAATGCCGTGACACACCACATGATTGATCGAGGTGCAGATGGATTTCGGAAAGCCGCGGTAATTGAGCGGCGCCGGAATGGCCCCGTGCGCGATGATATATTCGTGGCACAAGCGGTCGAGCTCACCCGTCGTCACCCCCGGCACGACATGGCCGGTGATATAGTCGAGCACCTGGGCGGCCAGCCGCCCGGCGCGCCGCATGGCGGCAAAGTCCGCCGCCGAATGGATCTCGATGCCGCCTGTGCGGCGCTGTGGCGCCGTCGCCTGGCCCTGGGTCATGACATACTCTTTGACAATTGCGCTCAAGACCGGACCGGATCGGTCCGCTTTTCATCAAGATAGGGGGCGGGCGGATGAATGGAAAGGGGGCGATTGAGCCGGACACCGGCGGTCGTCACCGTGCAGTCATAGGCCAACATCTCGACCCCGCCTTGCCGGGCGGCAGTGAAGGCCGCCGCATAGGCGGGGTCGATATCGCCGGCGATGGCAAAGCGCGTGCAGTCGCCGCGCTGGACGAGATAGAGCATCACCGCCCGGTGGCCGGCCGCCGCCATCGCCGCGAGGTCCTCGAGATGCCGGCGGCCGCGGGCGGTCACTGCGTCGGGAAACTGCGCCTCACCGTCGCGTTTGAGCGTCACATTCTTGACCTCGAGAAAACACATCCCCGGGTCCTCGAGCACGAAATCGACGCGCGACCGGCTGCCGAATGGAACCTCGCGCCGCAGCGAACGGTAGCCGCGCAGGCCGGCGATCGCACCCCGCGCGAGCGCCGCCTCGACGACGCGGTTGGTGCGCGCCGTGTTGATGCCGACGCGCGTCCCCTCGACCTCGACGAGTTCCCAGCGCCAGGCGAGCTTCGCCCGCGGATTGCGATTGGGCGAAAGCCAGATGCGCGCGCCCGCAGTCATGCAGCCGCGCATCGACCCGGGATTGGCACAATGCGCGGTCGTCTCCTCTCCGTCATCAAGGCGCACATCGGCAAGAAACCGCTTGTAGCGGCGAACCAGCCGTGCGGGCACGAGCGGCGGCGCAAATGCCAGATCGAAGCCGTTCGGCATCCTTTCCCTTCCCCTTCCCTCTCCCGCGGCGACCCGCACATAGAGAGAATGTTAATGTCACGGCCCTAAGGTAACAGCCAGCGCCAAGGATGCATCCTGGGGATTGGCTTTGTCTCTCGAGAACCTTCGTGCCCTGGTGGTCGATGACAGCGACTTTTCCGCCCAGCTCATCAAGTCACTGCTCGGCGCCATCGGTGTCGAGGCCGTGATCACCTGCCGCAGCGTCGACGACGGTCTCACGGTTTTCCGCTCGCGGCCGGACAGAACCGACGTCGCGATCATCGACTGGGTGATGCCGGACAAGGGCGGCATCGAGATGCTGCGAACGATCCGCGCCGCGGACAGCCCCAACCGCAAGCTGCCGGTGATCATGATCTCGGGCGAGCCGCTCAAGGAGCGGGTGGAGGAGGCACGCCGGGCAGGGGCGCATGACTTTCTCGTCAAGCCGCTGTCGGCACGCCGTCTCGAGAACGCGATCCGCCATGCGGTATCGGATCCGCGCCCCTTCATCATCTCCGAGAGCTATGTCGGCCCCGACCGGCGCTGGCACACCGACGACCCGCCCGGCGGCGATCGCCGGGTACGGAACTGTCTCGACGAGGTGAACGAAGACCCGCTTTCGGCTGGCGCGCCGGCAGGGAGGTCGCAGGCCCTCGGCTAAGGTCCCTGCCGGCGCCACGCCGCGCGCAACGCAGGTTAGGTGCCCTGACCGCCCCGGCTTGGCCAGGCTCTGGCCGCGAACGACGGAAAGAGTGGGGAGCCCGTTACCATGGCAGGTCCCGGTGCGGCGCGGCTCGCAAGGGTAACCGCCGCGGTGTTGATGCTGATGCTTGCGGGCGGAAGCACGCAACCAGAACCCGCACGCTATGACATCGCCACATCCGGCTCACGGGCGATCATCGGCCGCGACGGCACCTCGGCGATCCGCACCCTGATCGAGGCCGCCAATCTCGGCGGCCGTGAATTCGAGATGGCCGAGGTCACCTTCCGCCCGCGGACCTCGATCGGCGATCATCTGCACGACTCGCTCGAGGTTCTCTCTGGCCTCGAGGGCGAGAGCCGGCACGTTGTCGGCGGGCGTGCGGCGACGCTCGGCCCCGGCATGCTCGGCATCGTGCGTCCGGGGGATGCGGTGCAGCACATCGTCGACGGACCCGAAGCGGCGCGGGCGCTGGTCATCTGGGTACCCGCCGGAGAGGTGGCGCGCCAGTTTGGCAAGGCCCCCTGGCGCCCGATTCCGCGGCCTCCCCTGCGGCCTTGATCCGCCGGCACCGGGATTTGAATCAGTCGCCGAAGCTGCCCGCGGGGCCGGGGAAGACGACCGGGCTTTCGAAGCCCTCCTTCGAGACGCTGGCGACCCCGAAGAAGTAATTGTCGATGACGATGTTCTTGAGCGTCGCGTGATCGGTGCGCCCGACCCAGCGGCTCCAGCGCCATTGCGCATCGGTGGTGAGGCGCCAATAGACCCGGTAGCCGGCGAGATTGTCCGCCGCATCGCCCGCCGCGAGCGCCCAGGACAGGGTGGTATCGGGCGACACCGCCCCCCTGATCGTCACTTTCGCCGGAAAGGGCGGCGCTGAGGCGAGCGAGGCCAGGGTCACCACATTGAGCGCGGTCAGCTTTGCTGCATAGTCGAAGTCCACACCCTCGATCACATCGCCATAGCGGATCCCGTTCTCCACCCGCAGATCCTGGTGCTGGCGATTGTAGTTCTCGTTGGTCTCCATGATGCGCACCGCCGGCATGCCGCGTTCGTTGAACGGCCGGTGGTGACCACCGCGCCCGAAGCGATCGAGGCGGTAGATCATCATCACGTCGAGATTGGGAATGTAGCGGTCGGCGAGGCGGTCGATATAGCGCGCGAGATTGCGCGAGGGGCTGTCGACCTCGCCGCCGGTAAAGCGCCGGATGCGCGCCTCCTGTGGCGTTTCGGTCACGCGTGTGCCCTCGGAGAAGACGCGCGCGGTGGTGTTGTCGATGACCCCGTTGATGCCCGCGATATTGCCGATCATGTCGTTGTTGAGCATGGCCTTGACGCGCCAGCCCTGGGCCAGCGCATAGTCGGCGAGGATGGCACCGCCGAAGAGTCCCTGCTCCTCGCCCGAGAGCGCGGCATAGACGATGGTGCCGGCGAACCTGTGCTGCGAGAGCACGCGCGCCGCCTCGAGCGTGCCGGCGACGCCCGAGGCATTGTCATTGGCACCGGGGCTGTCGGAGGTCGCGTCCATGACGTCGGAGACGCGGCTGTCGATGTCACCCGACATGATGACGACGCGATCCGGATCGCGCGTGCCGCGCTGGATGGCGATCACATTCACGATCTCGGTCGGCTCGGGAATGCGCCGCTCTCCCGAGACCGTGCCCGAGACCGTGCGCACCTCGAGACAGCCGCCGCAGGCCTCGGAGATGCGCCTGAATTCGGCCTCGATCCAGCGCCGGGCTGCGCCGATGCCGCGCGTCTCGGACGTCGTGTCCGAGAGCGTATGGCGCGTGCCGAATCCGACCAGCGTGCGAATGTCCGCCTCGATGCGATCGGCACGGGTGGCGGCCACCATGTCGTGAAGCACCGGCGTCTCGCTTGGCGGAACGCTCGCCGTGTCATCCGCGGCCGCCATCGCCGCCGGCGCGGCCGATCCCAGACCCAGAAACGCCAGCGTCAGAACAAGGCGCGTGCGCATGACCGATCCTCCCCGTCCCTTTCTGTGCCTTTCCACGCAAGCTAGGGAGCACAGGGCGAAGAATCAACGCTGCTCTTGCGCCGTGCGAAACCCTTTGCGATCTTGCGGCCCCTCATCGCGGAGACCGGATCGCATGGTCGGGAAGAAGGAAAGACAGGTCACCGCCGCGCTCGTCGTCATCGGTGACGAGATCCTCTCGGGGCGCACGCGCGACGCCAATCTCGCCTATCTCGCGACCTGGCTCAATGCGCGCGGCATCGGGCTTGGCGAGGCACGCATCGTGCCCGACCGCATGGCCGCGATTATCGAGGCGGTGAACGCGCTCCGCGCGCGCTTCGACTATGTGTTCACCACCGGCGGTATCGGCCCGACGCATGACGACATCACCGCGCAAGCGATCGCCGACGCCTTCGGCGTGCCGCTCGAGGAGCATCCGGACGCGATCGCGCTCCTCTCCGCCCATTATCCGCCGGGCGGGCTGACGCCGGCGCGCCGGCGCATGGCGCGGGTGCCGAAAGGCGGGACGCTGATCGACAATCCGGTAAGCATCGCGCCGGGTTTCCAGATCGGGAACGTGTTCGTGCTCGCCGGCGTGCCCGAGATCATGCGGGTGATGCTCGACAGCCTCGCCCACCGCCTCGTCGGTGGCGCGCCGATGCAGGCGGCGACGCTCGAGATCCCGATGCCGGAAAGCGCCTTCGCGGAGCCGCTTGCAGAGATCGCCGCGGCACGGCCGGCGGTCGCGATCGGCAGCTATCCCTATTACCGCAAGGGCCGCCCCGGCATCCATGTGGTGGTGCGCGCCACCGATCCGGCAGCCATCACGGACGCGATCGACGCCGTCGCCGCCGCGGCGCGCAAGATGGGCGTGGAACCGCTCGGCGAGGGGCAGAAGGACGACACCGCCGAGGACTGAGCCCACCCGCCGCGGGCCCCGGCCCCCGCCCACGCCCTTTCCATCCCGCGCCGCGCATGCGATATGGCGATCGGGCCCGCTTGGCGGAATTGGTAGACGCGAGGGACTTAAAATCCCTTGGCCGCGAGGCCGTGCCGGTTCGACTCCGGCAGCGGGCACCAATCAGAGGGCCGCGGCATGATCACCATTCGCAGGGCCGCGCTTGACAATGGCATGCAACCCGAAGAGGATCGATCTGCCATGCGCTCGCCCTTGCCTCGCCCGCTTTTCCTGCCGTTGGCGGCCGCCTTGCCGTGGCTGCTTGTGGCATGCGCGACTGCTGGTGACAAGGTGACCAGGGCAGAGGTCGTTTATCGGCTGGCACCCGTCTATCCTGCCGCGGCACAGGCGCGCGGGATCGAGGGCTGGGTGAAGCTTGCCTTCACCGTGACGAAGGAAGGCCGGACTCGCGACATCCGGATTCTTGCCGCCGATCCGCCCGGTGTTTTCAATCAGTCCGCCATCGACACCGTGTCACGGCTGCGTTACCGGCCCGAAACCGTGAACGGTCGCCCCGTCGATGCCGAGGGCTATACAGTTCTCCTCCGCTACGAACTGCCGGAATAGAATGATTGGCGGTCCCCTCACCGCCTTCCACCCGCAAGCTTTTCCGATTCCGGATGCGCGCGCAGGCGCGCCATGGCAAGGATTCCGAACAGGGGTCCGAGCGCCAGCGGCGCGAAGGCGTAATGCCAGCCGAGCGTGTCGACAAGAAGCGGCATGAGGTGAATGGTGAGAAGGGTGAGCGTGAAGCCGAGCGCGGTCTGCAATGTCAGCATGGTACCGACGAACCGCGGATCGGCGAGCTCGGCGATGCTCGCCGAGAACTGCGCCGAATCGGCGACGATGGTGACACCCCAGACGAGGCAGAGGGCGACGAGCGCCCAGGGCGGGCCGGCAAAGAGCAGGCCGACCGTCGCCGCGCATGTCCCGGAGATCGCCATCGCGCCGATGGTCAATGTCGTACGCCCCAGGCGATCGGCGAGAAGACCCCCGGCAAGGCAGCCGACAGCGCCGGCAGCGATGGTCGCAAAGGTCGCGAGCCCGGCGAGCAGCGATGCCGACGGACCACCCGGCTCCTGCGCGAAGCTCGCCGCCAGAAAGACGCCGATCCAGGCCCACATGGCATAGAGCTCCCACATGTGCCCGAGATAGCCGAGATTGGCGAGCCGCAGCGGCACATGGCGCCAGGCTTCGAGCACATGTCGCGGATCGAAACGCGGCGCAGGGGCATGACGGGGGCCGATCCCGGCGCGATGGATGGCGAGCCCGGCCACCACCGCGGCAAGGGAGGCCATCGCGAGCGTCAGGCGCCAGTCGAGCCCGCCGAGCGCGTTGAAGAGATGCGGGGCCGCTGAACCCAGCGTCAGCGCGCCGACGAGCAACCCCACGAGCAGGCCCATGTCGTCGCGCGCCCAGCTCGCCGCGAGCTTCATGCCCACGGGATAGATCCCGGCCATCGCCAGACCGGTCAGAAAGCGCAAGGCCACCGCCGCCGCCGATGCCGGATCGACCACGAGAAGCGCGGCATTGGCGGCCGCCGCCCAAAGCGCCGCCAGCATGAAGAAACGCCGCGGATCGAGCCGGTCGGCGAGCATGAGCCCTGCGCTCGCGAGGCTGCCGACGACGAATCCGGCTTGCACAGCGCTGGTGTAAAGCGCTTCCATCGTGCCGCCGAGGGCATGTTCCGCCGCCAGTTGCGGTACCACCGCGGTGCCCGCGAACCACAGCGCAATCGCCGCCACCTGGCACAGGCAGATGATCGCGATGGAGGTGCATCTTCCCGCCGGCAGCGATGCGCGTCCCGTCATGCCCCTTGTCCTGCCTTTCTTCCCTTGATGCCGGAGCCCGTCTTCTGCGGCAATGCAGACGGCCCTTGCCATCCTCCGGAGCGGCGGTTATAAGCGCGGCCGCGCATTCCCCGGAGACGGCAATCATGAAAGCAGACATTCATCCCGATTATCACAGGATCAAGGTCGTGATGACCGACGGCACGACCTTCGAGACATATTCGACCTGGGGCAAGGAAGGCGACACGCTGACGCTCGAGATCGACCCCAAGTCCCATCCGGCCTGGACCGGTGGCGCCCAGCGCCTTGTCGACAAGGGCGGCCAGGTGGCGCGCTTCCAGAAGCGCTTCGGCTCCTTCACGCTCAAGAGATAGGCGCGGCGGCGGTCAGTTCTTCAGCCTGTCGTCGAGCTGCTGCCAGAGGCCGTGCACCGGCGGAGATGACGCTGCCGCTGCCTTATCAGCGGCGGAATCCAGCATACCGTCAAGGCGCTGCACGCGCCGGTACAGGCGTTCGCTGCGCGCGATCATCTCCTGCATCGCCGCGGGCAGCAGATCGAGATCGCCGACCGGTTCAGCGAGACAGACCCTTTCCCCGCCAAAACAGTATTCGGTGCCACGCGCATCCTCGCGCGTGATTTCCCCCGCAGCGACGGCCTTCTGCGCCAGCGTCCAGGCCACGACATGGATGATCCGCGTCGACATGCGCAGCGATTCCGCGGCATAGGTCGGCTGCCCCTCGAGCGGCACTGCATGCTGCGGCAGCGATCGCTGCCAGGCGATATAGGATCGCGCCTGTTCGGCAAGCGCGAGCGCCTCGCGGTGCGTCTTCTCAATGGCGTCGAGCCGTGCGGTCGGGTTCATATGCTGTGCCTTCCGGTCCGGACCCCGGATTATTATGGCATATCCGGGCCTTGCAGGCGAGGGCGCAAGATCTTGACTTGCCCGCGGGCGCACCTATCTCACATATGCGGCCGCCGGTTACGGGGCCGTTATGACCGGCGCGGCCCGGCCCTTCGGGGCGGGTCGAGCAGTCGAATATCGCTCATGAAAGGAGGATATGAGGCTATGCGTGGATTCGATCTTTCTCCCCTTCTCCGCTCGTCGATCGGCTTTGATGACCTCTTTCGCCTCAGCGAATCGCTCGGCCGATTCGATCAGTCATCGCAGGGATATCCGCCCTACAACATCGAAAAGCTCGGCGAGGACGACTATCGCATCACCCTTGCCGTTGCCGGCTTTTCCCCCGACGAGCTCGACGTCACGCTCGAGAACCGGACGCTGACGATTTCCGGCCGCTCGTCGGACGAGGACGACGACCAACGCCAGTATCTGCATCGCGGCATTGCCAAGCGCGCCTTCGAGCGCAGCTTCCGTCTCGCCGATACGGTGCGGGTGGAAAGCGCGACCTTCGAGAACGGCCTGCTCACGATCACGCTCAAGCGCGAGATCCCCGAGCACATGAAGCCGCGCAAGATCGATATCCGGACCAGCGGCGAAGGCAAGCAGACCGTGAAGTCCGCTGCCTGATCCGCAGAATCGCAAATGTGGTTACCGGGCCCGACCGGCAGCGCCGGCGGGCCCGTCCTTCATGGACGACAGCGTAGCGCGGACGCCTTCAGCCCTTGCGGAACAGCGACTCCGCCGCCGACTGCGTCGCCCCCTTGCGCTCCAGCATGGCGAGCGTGCGTGTGCGTTCGGCAGCCAGCCGCTCGGCGCGCTCGGCGAGTTCCTCGCGCGACAACAGTTCCAGGTCCTCGCGCTCGAGGAGGTCGAGCGGATCTCCGGGCTGCGGGCGATCGTCGTCGATTTCCATCCTCTCCTCATCCCCTCTTCGTATCATCACCGGCGATCCGCACGGGATTGCCTCGGCAGGCCGCAGGCGCCAAACTGCCGGCAATCCTAGCAGCGGGGGCGCACATGAAGGCAATCGAAATCGAAAAGCCGGGGGGGCCGGAGGTCCTGCACTGCGCCGAGCGTCCGGTCCCCGAGCCGGGCCCGCGCGAAGTCCTGATCCGGGTCGTGGCCGCCGGTGTCAACCGCCCCGATGTGCTGCAGCGGCTGGGGCTCTATCCGCCGCCGCCGGGCGCCAGCGACATTCCGGGCCTCGAGGTCGCGGGCACCATCGTCGCCTGTGGGGCGGAGGTGGCGGACTGGAAGGCCGGGGAACCGGTGGTCGCCCTGCTCGCCGGGGGCGGCTATGCCGAATACGCGACAGCGCCGGTCGAGACCCTGCTGCCGGTGCCCGACTCGCTGCCGCTCGCCGATGCCGCGGGACTTCCCGAGACGCTGTTCACCGTCTGGTCGAACGTGTTCGAGCGCGGCGCTCTCGATGCCGGCGAATGGCTGCTCTGCCATGGCGGCAGCTCGGGTATCGGGACGATGGTGATCCAGCTCGCAAAAGCCTTCGACGCGCGGGTGATCGTCACCGCCGGCACGGACGCGAAATGCGCCTTCTGCCGCGAACTCGGCGCCGAGCTGGCGATCAATTACCGCACCGACGACTTCGTCGCCGCGGTTGCCGACGCGACGGCGGGGCGCGGTGTCGATGTCGTGCTCGACATGGTCGGCGGCGACTATGTGCCGCGCAATATCCGCTGCCTCGCCGAGGCCGGGCGTCATGTCTCGATCGCCTTTCTCAATGGTCCCCGGGCGGAGATCGATATCGTCGCCATCATGCGCAAGCGCCTCGTGCTCACCGGATCGACGCTGCGCAACCGGGTTCTCGCCTTCAAGCAGGCGTTGCGTGACGCGATTCGCGCGCTTGTCTGGCCGCTCGTCGCCGAGGGCCGCATGCGGCCGGTCATCGACTCGCGCTTCCCGCTCACAGCCGCTGCCGATGCCCATCGCCGGCTCGAGAGCGGCGAGCATATGGGAAAGATCATCCTCGTCGCGGACGCCTGATGGCGCCGCGATGCCCGCCTTGGGGCGCGATTTAATCGAGATCAAATCGCGCGTCGCCGTGGCGTGCCAGAGATGGCCGCGCGGGGCGGTCCCCGGGGGACATCATGCGGAGCGAACAAAATGACCGACAAGATCACGAGCCTGCACGGTACGACACCGGCGGAAATTTTCGCCAGCGGCCTTGAGAATGTGGATGACATCGCGGCGGTGGCTCTGGCCGTCCACTGGCGCGACGGAACGGTGACCTCCGGCTGGTCCAATGCCGACCCCGCCACGCTCGCGCTCATGATCCTCGTGCTCGAAGAGCGCTTGCGACGGACGCTGCCCGGCGCGTGAACGGATCCCGGCGCGGTCGGGAAGGACGGAGATTACACGCGTCCATCGCAATGGCGCGGCCGTTCACCACAATACACAACCGTATCGGGGAATTTCCCGTGGACGTCCCCGTCCCGGCATGCCTAAGCTCGCGCGCCGGCAGCGGCCGGTCTTGCGAGAAACGGGAAGCAACGCGGCGCATGGCGGGGGTGCGCGCCGGGTCGGGGACAGGACAGGATGACGATCGACATTCGCGAACATGCTCCGGGCTCGCCGGAGCTCCGGGCCTTTCTCGACTTTCCGCATCAGCTCTACAAGGGCGACCCGGGCTGGATCCGTCCCTTGCGCGTCGAAGCGCGGCGACAGCTCGATCCACGGCGCAATCCCTTTTTCCAGCACGCCGAGGCACGCTTCTTCACCGCCTGGCGCGCCGGCCGGATCGTCGGTCGCTGCTCGGCGCAGGTCGATCACGAGCATCTCCGCATTCACCGCGACGCAACGGGCTTCTTCGGGTTTCTCGACACCATCGACGATGCGGCGGTGTGCCGCCGCCTGATCGACGCCGCGGGAAGCTGGTGCGCGCTCAAGGGCATGCAGCGGATGCGCGGCCCCTTCTCGCTGAGCATCAATGAGGAGATCGGGGTCATGGTCGAGGGCTTCAAGGCGCCCTCGATGATCCTTACCCCCTATCACCGCCCCTATCAGGCGCGCCTTCTCGCCGCCGCCGGACTGCGGCCGGTCAAGGACATCCTCACCTGGGAGCATGACTGCAGCGAACCGCCGCCACGGGCGATGCGGGCCTATCGCTCGATCATGGCGCTGCCCGAGGTCACCATCCGCCCGATCGACAAGCGCCATCTCGCCCGCGAGATGGCGATCGTCTGTGATATCTTCAACGAGGCCTGGCAGGACAATTGGGGATTCGTGCCCTGGACCGATGCCGAGCTCAAAAAGGCGGTCAAGGACTTCGAACTCATCCTCATCGAGAATCTGGCGCTCGTCGCGGAGATCGACGGCGAGCCGGTGGCGATCGCCATCTGCATCCCCAATCTCAACGAGGCGATCCGCGACCTCGACGGCCGGCTCGGCCCCTATGGTCTCATCAAGCTCCTGTGGCGCACCAAGGTCCGGCCGCCGGCGAGCGCCAAGTTGCCGCTTCTTGGACTGCGCCGCTCGGTGCGGCGGCACCGCCGCTATGCCGGCCTCGCGACGGCGCTCTGCGTCGCCATCTATCACGGTCTGAAAGAGATCCGTGTCGAGCGCGCCGAGCTCGGCTGGACGCTCGAGGACAATCACCTCGTCAATTCGGTCATCGAGCGCATCGGGGCGAAACCGGTCAAGCGGCACCGGATTTTCGAGCGGCCACTCCTTTAGGAACCGCTGCCGGCCCGCGGCGCCTGAGCAGCAGCATATTGCCCACAAGCACGAGCGTCACACCAAGCACGCCGCTCGCTGTCCAGCGATAACCCTCAAACAGGGTCGAGATGGCGAGCGCAACGAGCGGTATCAGCACCGCGACATAGCCCGAACGGCCGAGTCCGATGGTCTTGATCAGTGTGAGATAGAGGCTGAAGGCGAGCACCGATCCGGCAAGGGCGAGATAGAGAAGCGACAGGACGAAGGGGGCACGGAAGTCGAAGGCCAACGCCTTGCCGCCGGCGAGCGCCAGGAGCGCCATCAGAACGGCGCCATAGAGCATCGCATAGCCGTTGAAGGCAAAAAGCGGCAGTGTGCGGGCGCGACTGCCCGCCGCCAGCGTGTTGCCGAACGAGGCGAAAAGGGTCGCGGCGAGGCACAGTCCCACCCCGCGGACGACATCGCCGGTCACGTCGAACACGGCAAGCTCGGGCCGGAAGATGAGCCCGAGACCGGCAAGACCGGCCACCGCCGCGAGGAAAACGCGGCCCTCCAGGGGCTGACGGAGGAAGATGGCGCCGTTCACCTGGTTGATCAGCGACATCATGGAGAAGACGACGGCAAC